>NZ_CP027657.1:5590000-5773548 GCF_003008615.1 Pseudomonas mendocina | reverse complement strand
GCGACGACAACTCGGGCGACTGACCATGAGCAGCGACTTCGACCGGCTCATGCGGCGTGCTGACGACAGCCTCTTCCGCGTGTTCGGGGAGGATCGCTGCCAAGGCAAACCGACCTACACGCCACCCGGCGGCGCCCCGCAATGCTGCGAGGTGATGCTGGGGCGTGACGTGGCGGTGACCGGCGCCGACGGCATGTTTCGCTCGGTGAAGATTGTCGCCTCACTGCGTACTCATCAGGTGAGCGGCAAGCGCGGTGGGCTGCTGGATCTGGCCGAATGCCGGTTCAAGCTGCATGACTTCATCGACACCGACGGCATTGTCGAACGCTGGGAGCTGCTGGAGGTGACCTGATGGCCGGCTATGACAGCGTGCGGGTCGAGTTCCGTGGTGATGCCAACCGCTTCGATGCCGCGCCGGACAAGCTCCGGCGCGCCATCCAGCTAGCACTCAACACCGTAGGCCGCAGCACACGCACCCAGAGTTGGCGAGAGATCCGCGACGAGATCAACCTCAAGCCCAGCTACATCCAGAACGAAGTCAACTTCCTCCCGGCTACGCCTGAAAACTTGCGCGTGATCATCTACGCGCGCAAGCGCGGCGTCACGTTGAGCCAGTTCCCGCACCGGCAGCTATGGCGCCGTGGCAAGAACGGCCAGCGTGTAGCGGCTGGGGTACGGGTAGATGTTGGCAAGGGCTGGACTGAGCTGGTCAAGGGGGCGTTCATCGCGCCTGTCGGGCCGGCTGGTGGCTTGATTGCCGAGCGTATCGGCAAGCCGCGGTTGCCCGTGGAGATCCTGCACGGCCCATCGCCTTCGCAGGTGCTCAACACCAAGCTCGACGATATCGGCGCAGATGCCGAGCCCAAGCTCGAGGCCGAGATCGAACGCCAACTGAGGCGAATTGACCTATGACCAACCCAATCAAACAGGCTCATCAGGCTCTGGTCGACCGCCTCGGGCAGATCACGCCCGCCAATGGGTACCTGACCGACGCCGGCACGCGCATCAAGGAAGGCTGGCTCGCCGACCTTATGAAGGATGACGACCTGGTGTATCCGTTCATCGCCCTCCAGCCCGGCCTGTATGTGCCGGGTGATGACGCGGGCGACGCACGTGTGCTGCGTGTCGGCCGGCGCGTTGTGGGAGCTGTTCGCGGTGATGACGACTACCGCGATCAGCTCGAAGAGCTGCTGTGCGACATCACGCGTTGCGTGATGGTTGGTGGCGGCGTTCCGAACCCATGGGGCCGCCCAGGCCCCTGGAAAGTCAGCTTCGAGCCATCGCAGGTGTTCCCGCCAGGTGAGGGCCTGGCGGCCGGCACGGTGCTGTTACCCATGCAACTCCACATCATCATTCATCAGAATGGAGAATGACTCATGACCAGTAAAACCGCTGCCGCCCCGGCAGCTGCGCCAGGCGGTGATAAGCCAGAGCGTACTCTCGTTGAGGTGATCCTCAGCGGCCCGCACACCCACAAGGGCAAGCCTTGCGCGGTGGGTGACAAAATCAAGGTGACCGAAGAGCAGAAAACCTGGCTCGAGCGTCAAGGCAAAGTCGGTAAGCAGGAGGTGAGCAATGACTGATTTGCGCGGTGCCTACCTTGGCGTTGGCAAGCTGTATCTTGAAGATCTCGATGATCCAAAGGGCTTGATCTTCATCGGTAACGTCAGCTCCCTGACCTACGAAGCGACCCCTCAAGAGATCGAGGAGCAGGACTACACCACGCCGGGTGGGGGTTTGGACTCATCCGTTCAGCGTATCGCTTCGCTGAACGTGAACTACAACGCCCGTCATTTCAAGAAAGCTAACATGGGGCGTGCCTTGTACGGCAGCAGCGTAGATGTGGCGGCTGGTACTGCGACGGGGGAGGAGCATAAGGCCTACCCTGGCGCACTGATCATGCTCGGCAACCCCGGCGCTACCAATGTGGTGGTGACTCCAGCTGCAGGCGGATCTCCCTTGGTGCTGGATACCGACTATACCCTCGATCCGGCAGGCTTCCCGGTCATCGCTGAGGATGGTGCGGTTACCGATGCGGGCATGGACGTCGAGGTGGACTACTCGTACGCCAAGCACGCCACTATCCAGGCTCTCACCAAGTCGGGTAAGCGCTTCCGCCAGGTATTCGTTGGCCTCAACGAGGCGCGCAGTAACAAGCCGGTTGTTATCGAGTTGTTCCGCATCAACCACTCGCCCGCCACGCTTGGCTTCATCGGTGACGAGTTCCAGGGCATGGAGTTCACGGCCAAGGCGGAGAAAGACCCCACCAAGGTTGGCACCGGCCTTTCGCAGTACATGGTGATCAAGGACGTGGAGTGACGGCGGCGCGGCCATGGATGGCCATGTTTCGAACTGGGCTCTGATCGGCTAGAGTCCCTGCCATATCCATAGGGAGGGAAACCCGATGCAGTGTCCAAAATGTAAGTACGAGCCGACGTTGGCAGAGGTGCAGCAGAGCCCTGATGACTGCGTGAGTTGCGGCGTGAATTACGAGGGGCATGAGCGCTATGTTGCGCAGGTGAAGGCCCAGCGGCAAGCCGAGCAAGCCGCGAATGTAGCTCGGGCCAAGCGGTCGCCAGTAGTGTACGAAGCTGAGCAGCAATACCCTGGTGCTCAGCCGGTTGTGGTGGTGGATATCAACATGAGTTTTGGTGCCATGGTTCGCTTCATGGTGAAGTGGGTCATAGCGTCCATCCCTGCACTGATTATCCTTTTTTTACTGTTTACTGGGGTGCCGGCGTTCTTCGCGACGCTTCTACGCATCTTCTAATTTATCTGCCTCATATAAACCCGCTACGGCGGGTTTTTTAATGCCCGGAGAAACGCAATGAGTGAAAGCACTGTTGGAAAGTCGGTGATCAAAGCCCTGAGCGATGGCCGCCGAGTGTGCTGCATGGAGCTGACCGTGGGTCAGGTGCGTGGCCTGCTCGAGGCTCAGGCCGGCAATAACTTGGTTGACGAGCTCTTGCTCGAGGAAGTTCGCCTGGTTGATTTGCCGTCCTTCACCGGCCTGAAACCGGAGGAACTGGAGCAGATGCTACCCAGTGACTTGGAGCTCTTGGTGGAAGGCTGCAAGGAGGCCAACCCCAGTTTTTTTCGCATGTTGGCCAAGGTGGCCAGCCTTCGCAGTGCAGCCTGAACAACTTGGATGACGTGGCCTGCAAGCTGATTCGGCTTGGTCACCGTGGTGTTTGGGGCTATCCGTGGTCGTTGTTCATGCGCGCTATCAAAGGGTGAGATATGGCTGATGTTGAGCTGCGGCTGGTTGCGGATGTCGATAATGCCGTCAAGGGTATCGGCGGGCTGAGCAAGGAATATCAAGGCCTGGTCAATCAGTTTGCCAAACCGCTGCGCCAGGTGAATGCTTTCCGTGAGCTGGAAAGCAGCCTGGAAGGTACGGAGCGGCAAACCCGTGCAGCACGTGACCGCGTGCGTGAGTTGGGTGACGAGCTGGCCCGCACAGCAGAACCTAGCAAGCAACTTACTGGGCAGTACCGCGACGCAGTCAGTGAGCTGCGCCGACTGGAGCGTGCGGAAGGCACGGCCCAACAGCGGCTCGCTGCCCGTCGCAGGGAGTTGCAGGGTGCTGGCGTTGATACGCGCAACCTGGCAGCAGAGCAGCGGCGCTTGAGCCAGGAGATGCAGAAGGCTCTTGGAGACGGGCAGGCAGATCAGCAATTACGGGCCGCGCAACAGAGCTTGGGTGTAGGCGAAATCGAGCGGACGCAACGCGAGTTGTTGCAACTGCGTAGCGAGTACCGGCTGGTAACTGCTGACGGTAACCTCTCGGCCAAGCAGCGCGCCGAGGCTGAGGCTAACTATCGGCGCAGTGTGGGCCAGACGCTCGCTTCTTTGAGGCAGCTACGTGCTGCCAGCGCACCTGGGCCTGGGCGTGCTGAGGTTCAGGCGGCACTACAGGCAGAGGCTCGCGCCGCCGCTGAAGCTGCAGAGCAAACAAAGCGACTGGATGCGCAGCGGGCGCTCGGTGTAGGCAAGATTCAGGAGACGCAGCAGGCGCTGGTGAGGCTGAGAAGCCAATACCGCGAAGTGATGGCAGACGGCGGGCTTTCTGCCAAAGAGCGCTCAGAAGCCGAGGCCAACTATCATCGCCGGGTACAGCAGACCTTGGCGCAGCTGCGCGCGTTGCGTGCTGCGACCCGGGAGCAAGAGCTGCAGGCCCGTGCTGCTGCGGCATCAGAGGCTCAGCGCCATGTTGCGGCGCGTGAGGGTATCCGGGCTCAGTCTGCTGCATTGGCTCAGTTGGCGCGCGAGCAGCGTGTGGCTGGCCTTGAGGCAGCCCGGCAGAACCTGGGGGTTAATCGCTACCGCGAACTGCAGGGTGAAATCGTCCGGGTGCGCAACCAGTACCAGCTGCTGCGTACCTCCGGCAAGTTGACTGTGCAGGAGTTGGCCGTTGCCCAGCGCTCGATGACATCGCGAGTGCGTGAAACCCAGCGCGCTTTGCGTGAAATGAATGCCGAGCAGCGCCGGGCCAGTGGCATTTCCCAGTTGGGTGGCGGGATTGGCGGGGCGATTGGCGCAGTCGGGGCGGGCTATGCGGCTGTTTCCACTATTACGCATGTTTCGCGCACGGCAGATGCTTACAACCTGATGAATGCGCGATTGCGCTTGGCGACTACCAGTCAGGAAGAATTCAACGTCGCACAGCGCGAGTTGAGCCGGATTGCGCAGGCGACAGAGGCACCAGTCCAGTCGCTGGTTACGCTCTACGGCCGCATCAGTCGACCCTTGCGTGAGGCTGGCCGCAGTCAGGAGGATATCCTGCGGCTTACCGAGGCTGTGTCTACGTCGTTTCGGGTGTCTGGTGCCACGGCTCAGGAGGCTGAGAACGGCGTTATCCAGTTTGCCCAGGCGCTCGGCGCCGGTGCGCTGCGTGGTGAAGAGTTCAACTCTGTTGCCGAACAGGCCCCGCGCCTGATGCAGGCTCTGGCTGACGGAATAGGCGTGCCAGTTGGCGCGCTGAAAGAGATGGCAGCGCAGGGCCAGTTGACTGCCCAGGTGGTAACTGACGCCCTGACTGGCCAGCTTGAAACCCTCCGCAAGGAAGCAGAGACGCTGCCGGATACCGTTGGCGGCGCTATGACGAAACTGGGCGATAAGTGGCGTGCAGGGCTTGGCCAGGCCGATGTTCAGCCGCTGATCAATAGCATCAACCAGCTCGGTGAAACTCTCAGTGACCCGCAGGTGATCAATAACCTGGTGAGCCTTGCTTCTGCGCTTACCGCTTTGGCGGGCGGTACGGTTGGCGCCACCAGCGACTTTGTCGATCTGGGTAAGCAAATAGCGTTCACCGTCGCCAAGTCGCAGGGATTTGTGACCGAGCTTGAGGCCATCGATAACGAGCTGGCTGCGATTGATAAGTCGCTTGATAACTCCTGGTCTCCAGGCGACCTGCTCACCGATCTCTTTTTCTCCGAAGATGAGTTGAAGGCTAAGCGGGCAGCCCTAGTAGCTCTGAGGGCTAGCATTGTCGAAGAGCAAACTGGCCTGAACGACGAGATGCAATTCCTCTCCGAAGTTGCTCAGGCTGCTGCTGAGTCCGTCCGCAATAAGGAGCTGGCGAGCCACACCAAGTACATCAGCGACCTCGACACGCTGCGGAAAAGCCAAATCAAGGCCGCCGAGGATGGCGCCAAGAAGCTGGTGGCTGCTGAGAAAAAGGCGCTGGGCGACTTGCAGAAGGTGCGTGATGACCGTCTGAAGATCGAGCAGCGTTATCAGGAGGCCCTGAACGGCTTGGGTAGCGGTGGCGAGGACAGCTACAGCGCTGCGCAGAACCTGAAGATAGGCGCCCGCAATTCGCTGGCCAACGGTGATGTGGAGGGGGCGCAACGCCAGGCGCAGGCCGCACTGAAGATGTTGCAGGATCTGGCCCAGGCAGGTGAGAACACCTACGGCTTTGGTGGGTTCATCAAAGAGTTGCAGGCCATCGAGCTTGCTGCCAACGATCTGGAAGAGAGCAACGCCGAGGACAAGCTGGCCGACATTCGCTACCAGATGCAGGCGCTGAAGGAGCAGGCGAATGAACTCAAGGACATGCCCGTGTCGGTGAAAACCGATGAGGCAACCCTTGAGCAGGTGCGCACTGCTATTGAAACGCTGGTCGCTCAACTGAGCCAGAAAGAGGTGGTAATTCCGGTGCGGTATGCGCATCCGGATGGCCCGATCATCAAAGAGCTGTCGGTTCCGCAGTTCGCGGGCGGCGGTGTGGCTCGTGGGCCAGGAACGGGTACCAGCGACAGCATCTTGGCTCGGATCTCGAACGGCGAGGGCATCATCAATGCTCGGGCGGTACAGCACTACGGTGCCGGACTCATCCACCAGTTGAATGCTCTGCGTGTTCCGAAGTTCGCGACGGGTGGGGTTATGGGGAATGTGCCGGTGCCTTCCATCCCATCGCTGGCCCCAGCCCTGCAGGAGCAGTTGGCCGGCGGAGGTCGGGAGTTTCTGGGTGACATGAACATCGTGTTGCCTGGTGGGCAAATCATGCAGGTGTCCGTGCCAACCAGCCAGGCGGAAAACCTCAAGTTGCTTCGGCTGCAGTTCGGCAGAACTCACAAATAATCAGCCCGCCATGTGCGGGCTTCCTTTTTCTTGGAGCCTCGTATGCCTCTACCGATGTTGATATTCGGCGGAGTGCCGATTGTGCTGCATGCCGGAGCGCCTGACCTGAGCATTGAGCCTTTGCGCGGGAGCGCATTGGTTCGGATGGGTAACGGCGATGCTGTGCAGATGACGCACTGGAGCGGCAAGCGCAGCGGCACCATCAGTGGTGCGGGCTGGATGCCGCCTGGGCTGGATGGCCTTGACTACACCCAGCCGATAGAGCTGCTGAGCGTGCAGCAAGAAACCATAACCGGCTCGGCCAATGCTGTGGCGTTGAGCAGTTCGCCCCGGCCTGACCACGCGCCGTGGGCTCTGGCACTGGTCGGGCGAGACTGGCTAGCTACGCCATGTGCGGTAGTTGATGGCATAGCTACCGCTACGCCTGTTGCCGGAGCCACGCTCTACAGCATTAGTTGGTTTCCGGCAATCACTGTGTTTGCGGCGCCGCCTAGTAGGGGCGTTAGCCGCGGAAACAGCGCCACCCCGCACAGCTGGTCCATCACGTTCGAAGAGGTGTAGCCATGCTGCTGGGTAATGACTTGCTCGGCGGCGCCCCGCTGGGCAGCCTGCCGGGCAGTGGAGATGTGCCAGAGCCAATTGTGGTCGGTGGTGATAACGCGATTCAGTGGGTGAGCCGGGTGGTTGTCGCGGGCGTTGATTGGTCTGCCCGTGTTACTGGTGAGACTTCAGTGCTCGCTGCCGAAGGCGGAGCCCGCGTAGCGCAGTTCACCCTGTGTCTGCCGCCTGGCCCGGTGCTGCCGCTGGAGTGGCGCAAACGTGAGGTTACAATCGACTACCTCGACAACCTGGGCGAGTCGCGCTTGTTCACCGGGCGCATCGTCGACCCGGTGTGGAACCGCACTGACCGTACTCTATCGTGCACTTGCAGCGATCAGTTGCAGGAGGTAGTCGAGGCGTTGCCGGTCGAGCAGGTTGATTCGCTGACGGGCGGCCTGTGGTCTGAGGATGTGTTCGAGCCGGTCGAGGGTCGCAGCCACTGGGACTACGCGCAAGAGCGCATGAGCACCCGCACCGCCTCGCTGGAGTGCGACGCCTACGGCGTGCCGCGCGTTAGCAGCTGGTATGCAAAGGGCACGGCTGACTATGTGTTCGGCGAAGGTGCGACCATCTACGACACCGTGTTGCTGGGCTTCAGCGAAGACAAGCGCGAGACGAACCGTGTGCTGATCGAGGCCGACTACCGCTTCAGCCGGCTGCGGCAGTTGAACAAGGCCTATCACTGGCAGCACCCGTTTACCGGTGGATTGAGTGGAGAGGGTGGCTTCTGCGCCTGGTTCTTGGACTCCACGGAGCTGCCGAACATCGACATGATCCTTGATGCGGTGACCGACAGCGGCCAGCAGTTGCTGAGTGGCGCGACCTGGTACCGCACAATGCCGCAGGGCGTCTGGTGCGACCCACCAATCGGCTGGAACAACCCGTTCACTGATCAGTTGCTGGGCTTCTCGCTCACTGCTGCGCGGCGCTGGACGCAGGTTGTGACAGAGAGGTACGCGCTGGATGTGCGAGCCGATGCGGCGATCACCGCCAGCGGCGAGCTGGTGCAGCGTGACAGCCTGGCGATGGACGTCGAGAGCGACCTGGCAGAGCGCTGGGAGTCCACTGCGTTTGGTGTGAACACCGCAGCGCCTGCAGTTGGCGGTACTTCAAATGGCATCCCGCGCCCAGGATTCCAGGCGCCATCGACACCTGGTCGCGCTGCTGATGACGGCGTGAGCGGTCACACCGATGTGCGTGATGAGCCACGCCGGCAGGCTGGGCTGCGCGTGCTGCTCAACCAGGCGGCCGCCACCATCGTCGGCGAGCATCGCGGCACAACGGCAAACTGGGATGTGCCGGGCGGCTGGGTGCATGGCATCGATCTGGAGCACACCGCGCAGGTAGATGACCAGGGTGTCCTGGCCAAGGGCAAGATCCAGCTACTGCAATGGCGGCTGGATCATGGTGGTGGTGCAGCGCTGTGCAGTGTGACCGTTGCGCTGATGCGCGGTGGCGGTGATGTGAACGACCCGTTGACGCCACCGGCCTTCAGCGTTGAGCCACAGCCAGAGCCGCCAGCCCCCGACCCGATTGCCGACAACCTGCCGACGCAGATCGGTGGCAAAGGCGAGGTTTACGACGACGAACTGGACGGCTTCAGCGGCACTTGGTCGGTGGGCGATGGCGTGAGCGAAGGCTTTACCCGTCGCTTCCAGATCACTGCCGACGAGATCCCGGCCGAGCAGCGCGACGAGTTGGTGGTGCCCATTGAGGGCGTTTACCGCGTCGCGATCCCCAATGACCTGCTGGAGCTGAACTGATGGCAACACTGGCTCAAGAGCGCGCGGCGATCCGCAAGGGCATCGAGGAGGCCCGTAAGCCAACGGCCGCCGCTGAGCGCAAGGCTATTGGCGAGGCGATGATTGCTCGTCGCCGTGGCGAGCAGCAGGTTGATGACATCAACGCGGTTGTGCGCCCGACGAAGGCTCGGCGCACGTTGCGCACCATCGAGCCGCGCGGCTCACTGCCGGCGCAGAAGGGCCGCGGCAACTACGTGCCGCCGGCGGTGAACCCTGGTAGTGGTGGTGGCATCGCAAGCCCACTTGTTGAACAGGACTACGCCACGCGGCAGTACTGGGATGATCGTACCGTTACCACTGTCGATGGGCTGTTCAGCTTCGTGATCCGCCCCATCAAAGAAATCACCCAGCAGGATGCAAACGAGGCCGAGGTCAAACAGCAGTTCGCGGAGCCGCCGTTGTGATTGAACTGGACGAAACCAAGGCCATCGGCAACACCCAGCACGGCCTCATCCGTGAGAGCCTCAGCGGCTTTTTGCGCGAAGTCGACGGCGTGCCATGGCCCCTGACGGGCGAACTACCAACGCCAGGCTGCTGGCCCATCCAGCTGATTCGCAAGCCGGGCATTGCCGATGTGCCGTTGAGCGCCGCCTACCACGAAGCCGAACGGCTACAGGGGCGCGTTTGGCAGAACTATGCGCTGTTGCAGAGTGACTGGTTGCTGTTCGGCCGGCGGGTCGATGGCTGGATCTACTGGGCGTCCAACGGTGAACGCTGGTTAGTGCAGCCCGGCATCACCATCACCACCTCGGCGAATGTTGGCGAGCCTTTTGCGCTGACTCTGGAATGCCAGCCGTTCGGGCACTTCGAGCCGATTGAGACGGCGCCGGTAAGCCTGCCGGTTGGCGTGCCGGACAACGGGCAAACGGGCAGCCCCGCGGGCCGTGGTGTGACGGTGACGAGCATTACCAGCACTGGCGACCGCGCGCTGCTGCGGCTGTCCTCCGGCGGCGCCCTGCCGACTGGTTATCTGCAGATCGAAATCACCGACACGGACGGCGTCCTGGCCGCAACGATGACGGTGCTGCGCACGCAGGAACAGGCGCTGGGCGATTGGGAGCAGGACTACCCGGCGTCGCCCTGGTGGGAAATGCGCACGTACATCGCTATTGGCGATATGAGCCCGCCGGCCTCGGTTGAGAAATTCCCTCCGGGTGGTGGCACCTACACGCTGACCGTTACCGGCCTGCTGGAGGTTGACGGCAGCGTTGCCTCGACTGAGCCGGAGCGGTTGCCGGTGGGGAGTGCGCTTTACACGGCGGCGCGAACTGGGCGACTGGTGGCGCTGATGTTCGATGATGCTGATGCTTTGGTGGAATACACCGCGACCACGCGCTACTCGCTGGATTGCCAGTACCCGTCCGCGGCCGGCGACGTCAGCGGCTCGATCACCGGCACGGCCACCTACGATGCGGACTTTGCCGACGTGATGTTTACCGGAAGCTTCAGCAGCGAGGTAGGCCGCACGGTGTCGGAGACCCTGAACGTTCAGGTTGATCTGCTGCGCGATGGCGTTGTGATCGAACAGACCGAGGCAACACTGGCCGAGCAGGCAGAGCAGCGGCTTGCGTACAGCTACTCGACCAGTAGCCCATCGTATGTCGGCGGCGGCCCGCGGCTGATGCCGGGCGGCCAGTGGCGCTGGCTGAGCGGCGCGCTGGCCCCTAGTGGCTCGACCGGTGTTGACCCTGTAAGCGGCACGATCTCCGGGCCGATCACCGGGTCGTATTCGACGCCTGCGCCATACGCCGAGGCTTTCTCGTCGCGCTCGATAGTTGAAACCCTGGGGCCGTCTAGCCGCATCAACAACGTGGGCAAGCTACCTACAGCACCGGGTGACCAGAACAACCTCAGCACCACCATCACGTTCAGCAACGTCGATGCCGGCGGCGGTGGCAGCCATGTGGGCCTCCACTACCTTGAAACGACCCAGGGCGGGGTGCGGCTGCTGCGCTTTCATTCCACCAGTGCGCCGAACGTGGTGGTGCGTAATGAGCTGGCCATTCACTACCCGCATGCCAGCGCCGCAGGGCGAGGCCCTGTAGGGCTCAATGCTCGCCAGGCTTACCACCCGCTCACACATGAGCTTGTGACTGATTCAACCGGCGGGGAGCCGGTAACCTTCTTCTGAGGTAACCCATGAAGTTCATCAGCAATTACGCCGCGCAGGTTGCCCTGGCGTCCGGCGTGACCGAACTCGCCCTGGCACTGCCCGATGGTGTCTATCGGCTGACTATGAGCGATGCACGCGGCGCCGATGCCACGCGGTTCGAGTATCTCGATGCGGCGGTTGTTTCGGGTATCGCTACGCTGACGCGCGCGCTTGAGGGCAGCGCAGATCAGGACTGGCCAGATGGCAGCTGGATCTACTGCAGCATCACTGCTGGAGTGATGGAGGATCTGCAATCGCAGATCGACGCGCTCGGCTGGACGCCAGGCAACTTCGTGCAGCGCCTGGAGCAGGGCGAGGCGGGGCAGGGCGATTTGTTCTGGTCTGCGGCCGGTGTTGGCGCCTATGCCCGCGTGGCAGTGGCCTCTGCATTCGGCTTCACTCAAGCAGCAATCAGCGCTGTTGCCGGCGTGCTGAGCGTTGTCGATGGCTATGTCTCGGCATCAGGCAGTGGTGCCGCTACGTCTGTGCAGTCTGCTGATGGGCAGTTGGTGATTTCCACCGGCACCACTGCCACCGGCACCGTCACGCTTGGCGCCGCGCCCGGCCCTGCGGCCGGTTTTGCTTCCGTGCCCGATATCGAAAAGGCGGACGTGGCGGCGGCCGAAGTCGCGATCAACGTATTTCTGCCGACCGCCCCGAGTGCCGCGCAGGACTTAGAGGTTGACATCACCCTGGGCGTGCCGGGCCTGGGCGGGATCAGCCTGCGCCAGTCTCGGCTCGTCAACGACGGCAACTTGGTGCTGAGCTACCAGGGCGCCGAGGATTTCGAGCAAGTGAATACCTCGGCAGCCCTGAGCCCATCCGGCACGGTGCTGGTACTGCTGCTTAATGACACGCAAATGGAGCTTGCTACTCGGCCGTTCTGGGGCAGCACCAGCAAAACCACCCTTGCAACGGTGCCGCTCGGCAGCCTCGGTGGCGGTACTGCTGGCCTTGGCTTTACCGCCAGCTTGAGCAAAACCGCTGGCACCACTTCGCGCACGCTGGCTGTCAGCCAGTACGCCGGCTACGTGCGACTGCGCTAACCCTCACTATCACTCGGAGTAGCCAGCCATGACGCCGGCCCGTTTAGACCTGCCCGTGATTCCCGGGGCAACAAACCGAAAACCGCTATTCCTGCTCCAACCGCGCCTCGAGCGCAAAGCCATTACCGATGTGCAGAAAACCCCGTCACTGAAACTGACCGTCCCTGAGCACGGCCTGGCCGCCGAGTGGCCGTGCTGGGTTGAGGGGGTGTCCGGCTTCACCGCGCTGAACCGCCAGCCCCCGCAGCAGGCGCCCTGGATGGTCGGGGTGATCGATGCTGACACCGTTGAAATCAACGCGCTGAACGGCGCAGGCCAGAACGCCAGTGGCGGCTGGCTAGTGTATCAGCCAGGCGTCGACCTGACCGATGCCAGCGCCAAGCTCACCCTGACGGGCCACGGCTACAGCCTTGAGCTGACCATCGCCAACGAAGGCCTGCAGGTGCTCGGCGTGGGGCGCCTGATGATCGTGCTTACGCCTGCACAGAGCGCGGCTATCCCGCAGGCTGGCGTGACGTACACGCTCGATATCACGTGGCAGAACGGCGACGTAGACCGCTGGCTCGATGGGCCGGTGAGCGTTCGCAGAGGGGGTGGCCATGGCTGCTGCACCTGATGTGGTGGTGCGGGGTGAACCGTTCGTGCTGTTGGTTGAGGCGACAGCAACGCCGGCTTTGGTTGTTGCGGCTGGGACGCAGGGGCCGCCGGGGCGTCAGGGTGAGCCAGGGCCAGAGGCTGGTTCTGCCTTCCAGCGTGTCGCTGGCGAAACGCTCAGCGCACTTCGTGTCGTGTACGAACTGGCTGGGCAGGTTTTCAAGCTGGATGCCCGAGACGGTGAGCGCATCGACCTGCTGCTGGGCGTAACCCTCACCGCTGCCCAGCAAGGCGACACGATCAATGTGCAGCGTTCTGGTGCCATCGACGATGCCGGCTGGAGTTGGCAGCCAGGCCTGGTGTGGCTCGGCGCCGATGGCGCTCTCACTCAACAGCCCCCGGTCGATGGGTTCGCCGTGCTGATCGGCGCGGCGGTATCGGCTACTCGCATCACTCTCAACATTCAACCCGGAATTCAACTGGAACAGGAGTAGCCATCATGGCTCAAGGTTATATCGATCTCGTAGGCGGCAAGCTCAAGCGCGTGCTGGCCATCGTTACGTCGGCTGGTGCGGGGGATGCCGGCAAAATTCCAGCTCTCGGTTCGGACGGCAGACTGGATTCCTCGGTGATGCCGGCAGGCATCGGCGCCAACGTGGTAGTTGCGGTTGCCAGCGAGGCTATCGGCGCCGGCAAATTCGTCGAACTGTTTGCAGATGCCGGCACGCTGAAAATGCGCCTCGCCGACAACAGCAACGGCCGTGCGGCCTGGGGCTATGTGCGCGTGGCGGTCGATGCCGATGCCAGCGGCACGGCGTACCGTCTGAACACCGCCAACGCCGCCCTCAGCGGCCTAACTGCCGGGGCCGACTACTACCTTGGCACCGCCGGCGGCGTGATCAGCACCCCACTGGATCCCGATACCGATATCGGCAAACTCAGCCAGTTCTTGGGCCGTGCCGCCAGCGCGACCGAGCTGATCACCGCTGAATATGCGCCGGTAACCCTCTGATGGGCGCCCGTCGACCGCTCGTGCTGGTGGGCGGGAAAACCAGGCAGATGACCGTGGCGGAGTTCAATGACCTGCGGTGGCAGATGCTGCCGTTGGGCATGGCTTTCCCGATCTGGACACACCTGGCCGGCGCGCAGATTCCACCGACGGACAATCCGAACTATCGCTACATCAAGCTGACTGCCAGTGACAGCTACAACACAGGCGTGTTGACGTCTGAGAGCGTCAGCGGCTCTGCGCCCCTAGTCCAGGCCACAGCTGTGATCAGTGATGCAGGCAGCCCGTTGAATGGGCAGACAGTGCGGTTGATCAATACTGAGGGTCGCGTGATTCGTGCGGGTAATAGCGGGACGGTGCTGGCGGATGCATTTCAGGGGCACCGGATGGCCCCATTATCGGGTGCTACACACTTCGCTGCATATCTCCCGGCGGGAGGCAACACGGCAGGGCCGGGTAATTACCAGCGACCAGATCTGACGACGGGAGACCCAGTGACGGATGGTGTCAATGGTTCGCCCCGCACTGCAAACGAAACCCGCGCCAAAAGTATTGGGGCCGACTACTACATGAGGATTCGATAATGCCGTATGCAGCAGATGGCTGGATCGGGCAAGACCCGATTCCGGGTGGCATTGAAATCAGTGAGCAGCAATATCAAGAGGGGCTTGCGGGCATGCGCGATGGTCTGCATGTGCAGATCATCAATGGTGAATTTTTCGTTGGGCCGCTGCCTGTGCCAGAACCTGAACAGCCGCCGGATCCGACATTCAAGGATTCTGCAGCCCGGCTCAATGCCGAGTATCAGGCCGATATCGCTGCCCTGAATCAGGCCTTCGGCACTGCCGCGATGGCTGGCGGCGCAACTCAGGCAGCAAAACAGGCGGCGATCACGAATCAGTACAACGCCCGCAAGGCTCAGTATCAAACCGACTACGCTGCGCTACGTGCGCAATACGGGGTGTGACATGACGTTCCGTTTTTGCCCGGCATGCGGGAGCATCCTAGAACTCGTCGAGCGGTTCAAACTCGATGGCACACCGTACATGGTGTGGGAATGCCCCGAACAGGATTTCTTCGACCCGTTGAGTCGTGCCGCAGTTGATGCGGATGTTCAGGCAGTAGAGTCGCTAGCCGCAGCTTCGATGCCGCTCGAGTAGTTCTTCACGAAGAACAGTGATGGCTTCAGGGGCATCGATTCCTATCCGTGTTTTCGTGCCGTGTTTGCCTATATCCGTAACTCTCACGGTTATGCCGGAGCGGATAAGATCGAGCATATCCTGATCGCTCATGTTCTCGTCGAACAGGATATGTATTGCCTGCCCCCGCTTTCTCTCAATTACCAGTCCCATATAGCCTCCCTGCTTTCGGTTAAGACTGCAGCATAGGCCATTACCACCAAGCCCGCCGCCGTGCGGGCTTTTTGTGCCTGGAGAAATCATGACCCTATCTGAGATTCGGGCTCAGGCGATTGCGCCTGCGCTCGCGCTGCTGCCTGCGCGCATGTCGTCGATTGAGGCCGAGGTGATGTTGCTGGCTATCGGTTTGCAGGAGTCGAGATTCAAGCATCGCCGGCAGATCGGCGGCCCTGCGCGTGGATTCTGGCAGTTTGAGCGCGGCGGTGGCGTGGTCGGCGTGCTGCGCCATGCCGCTAGCCGTGAACATGCCGTGCGAATTTGTGATAAGCGCGGCGTTTCGCCAGTACCGGAACAGGTCTACCAGCGACTAGAGCATGACGACGTTCTGGCCGCAGCCTTTGCCAGGCTACTGCTATGGACGGACGCGTGGTCACTGCCAGCACTTGGCGAGACATCAAGGGCTTGGGATCTGTATATCCGCACCTGGCGACCTGGAAAGCCGCATCGCTCGACCTGGGATTCGCTGTACGAGCGGGCGCTGGCAGAGGTTATGTCATGACCGCACTGCTGAAGCTTGTGCCAGCCTGGATTTGGCCTTGGATCGCTGGCGCTGTGCTCGCCCTGGCGGTAGGCGGCGTGCAGCAGATCCGCATCGCGAGCCTACAGGTCAGCCTGGCGCGTGAGCAGTCAGCACACAGCAACTACCGCACCGAAGTGGCAGAACGCGACCGGCGCGCCGCGATGTTCGTCATTCAGGAAAACCAGCGGCGCCAAGCCGCTACGGAGAAAGCAGATGCAGAAGCCCAGCAACAACTGGCTGCGGCGCGTGGCGATGCTGAGCGTGCTGGTAGTGCTCTTGAGCGGCTCAAGTTGCGCCTCGCAGCCGCTGAGCAGCGCAGTCGTGACGCCGGCAATTCCATCACTGCCCAGCTCGGCCAGGCAGCCGAAGGCGCCGCCCGAGTGCGAGCCGACGTGCTCGTCCGGCTCGGAGAGGCTGTTCGACTCTATGCTGACATCGCCGACCGGCGAGGAATAGCGGGATCAACTTGCGAGAAATCGTATGACGGTTTGAGATGAGAGAAATAAAAAGCCCCGCGCTGGGCGGGGCTTGATCTGCCTGCTCGGCAGTTGAAGTAACACATAGGTGCAAATCAATATTTCTAAGCTGCTTATTCAGCAGTGCATGCAGGAAAAACCAGTCTGCACAGAAGTACTTCTAAGCTGCCTGTTCGGCAGAGTCTTATTTATCATCCAGCGGGTTGTTGAAGTCAAGCCAGTGATTAGCGGTGCTGCCTCGTAGGGTATCGGGGTAGCCGTTGATTTTCGTCCAGCGCGGGTGCTTTTTGACGATTTCGCGGTACCGGTCTTTATCCGCGGCTTTGATGTAGCCCTGACTGCGTAGCAAGCGCAGGCAGGCGCGAACGAAGCGTTGGTCTGCTTCGGCGGGCGTCTTGACTGGGCGCTTCGGTTTTGCGATTGGCGCCTCGGGGGCGGGCGCCGCTGCGTTATGCTCGACAGGTTTCGGAGTATTCAGGCGCCGCTGAAACTCGGCCATCGCGGCCGAGATGTGCGCGGCTAGTTCGCTGTCGCTCAGCTCGGCAAGGTTGATCACTGGCCGCTCCATTGCTTCATCCGTTGGATATCGAGCGAGTGCAGTAGTGAATGCCAGGTTGCAAACCCCATTTTCTGACGATTTTTTGCATCGTCCGAGGCTGTGTATTTTCGGAAGTTCGTTGGCGATATACCAACCAGCTCGGCTGCTTTCGCGCCGCTAATTCCGGTGAGCGATCCCTCGCCGACGATGTGTCGAACTTCCCAGCTTGTTGGTGCCCGCCACTGATCAGGATTGTTGGTCAGAATGGCTCCGGGGAGCAGCTTGGTTATCCAGCTTCGTGCGGGGGTGTTCTCAATCATGAGTCGGCGTTCATCGTCGGCCCGCTCAAGGCGCTCCGTGTGCAGGGCAACCATTGCCGGACGCAGCCGGGCGAATTCCTCTTCGCTCATCGGCATGGCCATCTGTGGCTGCGAACTGGTGACAAGCCAGGTGGGGTAGCGCTCGCCTGGGATCGCATTGCGCAGGCCTGGCACTTCAGCGGCCCATGGCATTGAGCCGAGCACTTCATCGGTGGCGACATCGATCAGCCGGAGGTGGGGCTCATGCGGGGTATCGGCCGCAGGGGCTTCATCATGCAGGTCAGCGCACCAGGCCGCGATGTCGTCAGCAAATGCGGCGGCGATAACGCTGTGTTTCGCGCCAGCCGGCAGGTGATGCCAGGCGAATCGCTCGCCGCTGTAGCTGATTTCCCAGCGTTCCTGGGGAGCGCCTGAGAGATTCAGGCGCTCAGTTACGTTGAGAGTGAACGGGCCTATGTTCATTACTTTGCACCTTTGGTCAGTGCTGCGGCCAGATCGCTGCGGTTCTCGATCCAGAACTTTGCGGTGGTCTTGTCTTCGGCGGCAACCAACAGTGCGGCGAATTTCTCCTGCTGAGCTTTGCGGTTGGCCAGCACTTCCGTGGTGCGGAGCTTTTCGTTTTTCTCGGCAGCGCTCAGGTAAGCGGGGAAGTCAGGGGCGAAATTTGCGATGCTTTTCTCGCAGCTCTCGACGAAGTCGCGACGGATGCTGTTTGCCCAATCTATTTGTTTGAAGGTGCCAGTCAGGTCTTTCATCTCATCTCTCCCAAGGATCAGTGCTGGCTGTGCGCCGCGCTGTTGGGATTATTATATAGCTCGAATCGAGCTATTCAATGCTTCATGCATACCGCTCGTCGGTAAATGAAGAGGGCGACCGCCCGGGGTGCGCCAACACCCTGAGCGGCCGCCAGACCGCAGACTATCCCTGCAAGCCCGGCCATGGCCCCCGCCTCGTGCACGAAGCGGCGGCAGGCTAACACCTGTTTATCTATACAGTAAAGGCTTGCATATGACCCAGCCCGTAATCCCATGGCAGGGCGGCAAACGCCGTCTGGCCGACCGTCTTATTCCTTTGTTCCCTCCGCACGAGTGCTACGTCGAGGCCTTTGCCGGCGGCGCTGCGCTGTTCTTCATGCGCCCCCAGCCTGCGCCCGTCGAGGTGTTGAACGATATCAACGGCGACCTGGTGTCGCTCTACCGCGTCATTCAGAACCACGTCGAAGAGTTCGTCCGGCAATTCAAGTGGGCGCTCTCCAGCCGGCAGTTGTTCGAGTGGCAGAAGGTCACTCGGCCGGAGACGCTGACCGATATTCAGCGGGCGGCTCGGTTCTTCTATCTGCAGCATCACGCCTTTGGCGGCAAGGTATCCGGGCAGACGTTCGGCACGGCCACCACAGGGCCGGCGCCGAACATCATGCGCATCGAGGAGAACCTCTCTGCCGCCTGGCAGCGCCTCGCCGGGGTGTACGTCGAGCACTTGCCATGGCTGGAGTGCGTCGAGCGCTATGATCGGGCGCACACATTCCACTACATGGATCCGCCTTATTGGAAAACCGAGGGCTACGGCGTGGACTTCCCGTTCGAGCAGTACCTGGCCATGGCCGACTTCATGCGGCGCTGCAAGGGCCGGGTGATGGTCAGCATCAATGACCACCCCGATATCCGCCAGGCTTTCGAAGGTTTCCACTTTGAGCGGCTGGATATCCGCTACAGCTGCACCAATCAGCGCAGCAGCCTGGCCGAAACGACCGGTGAGCTGGTGATTCTGAACTGGGAGCCGGCAGGGCTTGGTGGGTTGTTCGACGGCGTGTAGGCGCTTCTGAGTGGGCAGCCTCGGTTAGAATCCCTTTTTTCTCGCCGGGGGTTCAGATGCTGTCCATTCGAATGAGTAACGGGCTTGCAATGCACTTGGAGCGAAAGGTCGCTGATCGCGATGGGTATGGGATCTGGAGCTTCCACCAGTCGCAGATCTCCTGGGTGCTTGATCAGGGGCGTAAGACTTATCGTCATGCGCGGATTAAGCCAGCCGAACCACGGCCGGGCGCCGAGGTTGAGGTGTTCATCGTCGAGGGGGCAGACGCTCCTGAAGAGACACACATTGGCCCCAGGCGTGGGGTGGTGATTGTGCTGTAGTTAGAGCTGCATGAATCAAAGGCCCGTTGCCGTGGGGGAGTCCCTGCGGTGCCGGGCCTTTTTCGTTTGTGCTTTCTGGCACCAGTGGTGCGCCTTTCCTTTTGTCGACTCCTTCGATCATGGCATTGACGCTGATCGTGTCAATGCAAATACTGTTTGTGCATACAGTGTATCGGGTGCTCAGAATTGGACAGTGTCACCATCCTCGGCCAGATCGAATCTGGTGGTACCGAGGTTCCTTACTTCCTCCCCAGTGTTCCGGCCGGCTTCCCAAGTCCGGCCCAGGATCATCTTGAGCAACGCATCTCTCTCGACGAACTGTTCGGCCTTCATCGCCCGCAGATCTATCTCGCGCGTGTCGGCGGCGACAGCCTGCAGGGGCTCGGCATCCTCGACAGCGACTTGGTTCTGATCGATAAGTCGGCCAAGGCCCGGCGGGGCGATGTGGTGATCGCGTGTGTGAACGGCGAACCGCTGCTCAAGATCCTGGGTGGCGACCAGCACCAAGTCATCCTGCTGTCGGCCAATCCCCAGTATCCGCCGCGCTACGTGCTCGAGGCTGAAGAGTTTCAGGTCTGGGGCGTCTACGTCGGTCTGTGCCGGCAGGGGCGCCACTGTGGCTGACCGCGTGTTCGCACTGATCGACTGCAACGCCTTCTACTGCAGCTGCGAGAGAGTGTTTCGGCCTGACCTGGCTCGGGTGCCCATCGTCGTCTTGTCGAACAACGACGGCTGTGTCGTGAGCAGAACGGCCGAGGCAAAGGCGCTGGGCATCAAGATGGGTGAGCCGTGGTTCCAGATCCGTAAGTCATTCGAAGCGGCCGGCGGCATGGCGTTCAGTTCGAACTATGCGCTTTATGGCGATATGAGCGAGCGGGTCATGACCGTCATAGAAGGCCTGGTGCCGGCGCTGGAGGTTTATAGCATCGACGAGGCCTTCGCCGAGCTGACTGGCGTGCTGGGTGACCTCGATGCACTGGGCCGGGATATCCGCGGCCAGGTGCTGGCGTGCACGGGTATCCCGACTGGCGTTGGCATTGGCCCGAGCAAGACGCTGGCGAAGCTGGCCAACTACGCGGCGAAGCGCTGGCAGAAGCAGACGGGCGGGGTGGTCGATATCCGCGATCCGGAGCGCCGCGCCAAGCTGCTGGCTGCCACGCCGGTCGGTGAAGTGTGGGGCGTTGGCCGCCGGCTGACTGCTCGCCTGAGTGACCTGAACATCAAGACCGCTGCCGACTTGGCTGCAGCTGATGCATGGACACTGCGCACGCAGTTCAGTGTGGTGCTGGAGAAGACGGCGCGCGAACTGCGCGGCATAACCTGCCTCGAGCTTGACGGGGAGGCGCCGCCGAAACAGGAGATCTGCTGCAGCCGGATGTTTGGCAAACGCCTGCACGAGCTGCCGCCGATCCGCGAGGCAGTGGCCACCTACGCTGCCAGGGCAGCCGAGAAGTTGCGGGCTCAGGGGTCAGTATGCAAGCGGGTGCGGGTGAGCATCCGCACCGGGATGTTCAATCCCGATGAGCCCAAGTTCGCCCGAGGGATTATGTGCGAACTACAGTACCCGAGCGACGACACGCGGCTGATCACCCAGGCGGCCTTGGCCGGGCTGGAGCAGGTCTACCGCCCCGGCTTCGCGTTCAGCAAGGCAGAGGTGCTGCTGCTCGATCTCTGCCAGCGCGGCGAGTACACCGATGACCTGTTCACGCCAAGCCAGCCAGAGGCCTCCCGCCAGGTAATGGCGGTGCTGGATGCTGTGAATGCGAAGTGGGGCAGAGGAACGCTTCGACCTGGCGTGGTGCCGCCGACGCCGGGCTGGGGGATGAAGCGCGAGTTGATGAGTCGGAGTTTTACGACACGCCTTGATCAGCTCTGGCGAATTTGAGTGGTACAAATTTGGTACGCATAGATTCTATGCGCGCTGTTGCCTTAGTGCTGCAAGGCCTGCCGATAGAATCTCACCAATCCATCATCGGTGCCACGGAGAAGCGGCGTGAGAGGGCGGCGGGACGGCTGGATTGCTGGGGCATGGGTGCGCTGCGATAGGCTGGTGAAAAACGGGCGCATATTCTAACAGCAAGGCCAAGTGGCTCCTGCCGCTTTTTGTCGCCTGCCAGCCTTGGCGGCAACCTCGTGGGTCGTCATTGGGCGACGTGGAGCATCGCTCCTGGCAATTTTTTGCGCTCGCCACGAGCTGTTCGGTGCTTTTGCGACCAAAGTGCTGATCGAACTCGACCCAAAGCAGCATTGTCGGACAGTGGTGCTGGAGGGAATCTAGGCGGCAAGCTGCCCCGAGAATAATCGATGTCTGATCAACCCGTTCTTGTCAGGCGCCTGAGCAATGGCGCCGAGATCCGTGTCCTGCAACAGCCCTGGGCGGAGCGGGTGGGGCTTTGCCTGCGAGTCGCAGTGGGCAGCCATGATGAGCCGCCTGCCTATCCGGGGTTGGCGCATTTTCTCGAACATCTGCTGTTTCTCGGTAGCCGTCACTATGCTGCCGAGCAGGGTTTGATGGCCTTCGTCCAGGGGCAGGGCGGTGTGGTCAATGCCTCCACTCAGGCGCGACATACCGATTTCGTTTTCGAGCTTGCGGCCGAACAGTTGCAACCAGCGTTGCTGCGGCTGCTGGATATGCTGCGTTGGCCGCTGTTGCAGGTCGAGGCTCAGGCGCGCGAGCGCGAGGTGCTGCAGGCCGAATATCAGGCGCGTAGCCAGGACGCCAGCTGCCGCATCGATCATGCCCTGAGTCAGGCTCTGGCCGCAGGGCATCGTTGCGCGGACTTTCTCGCCGGGGATCGAGCGAGCCTTCCGCTCGAGCAGACAGTATTCCAGCAGGCGCTGCGGGACTATCACCAAAACCATTATCTTGCCGGACGCATGCGCCTGACCCTGGTCGGGCCGCAGCCGGCGGAGCAATTGCTGGCCATTGCTGAAGAGCATCTCAGGCAAAGTCCTGGCTGTGACGATGAACCGGCCAATATGGCGCCAGCCGCTATGCTGCCGCTGCGCGCGCCCCGCTTGAGCCTGCAGCACAGCCGAGCTGGGTTGTACCTGGGCTGCGCCGTGCAGCTTCAGGCAGATGGCCTGGAGCAGGCGCTGGAGCTGTTGCTCGATGCGCTGCAGGATGCAGCACCCCGGGGCTTGCTCGCGGGGCTGCGTGAGCTGGGCTTGTGCCAGCAGTTGCTGGTGCGGGTGTTGTATTGCCATGCCGGGCAATGCCTTTTGCGTTTCGACTGTGGCGGGGCCGAGGTGACTCGGGGCACCGAATTGCGCACTGCCATTCAAGGCTGGTTGCAGTCTGTACAGGACGATCCGAACTGGGCGTCACGTTTGCGTGAGTGGCATCAGAGTGCTGCGCTGCGCCAGCTTGTGGCGAGCCCCCTGGCCCTGGCGCAGCATCTGCAAGCGCCGCAATGCGATGAGGCGTGCACGCTGCGAGCGCTCAAGAACCTGTTGGCGCAGATGACGGCTGATGACGGCTGGATCGAGTTGCAGTGCAGCGAACAGCCCCAGCCTGATTGGCCCGCGGGCGGCTTGAGCCTGCCATTGCGTGCGCTGCCGGCGTGTGAGCCTGTCGTCGTAGTTCACCGCGACTGGCGTTTGCCGCTGGGTGATGCGCTGTTGCAGGTGAAGGTGCCAGCCGTGGCCGTTCTGCCCGCTGTCCGGCTGCGTCATTACGCCAGCGTGAGTGCCGGTGACCCTGCGGCGCTGTACTGGCGCGGACGGTTGGACGGTGAGGGCGCTTGGGATGAACTCGAAGCCACCTTGCAGGCGCGGATTGGCGATATCCGTCAGCGTGGTGAGCGCTTGGGCATCGTCACCCAACTGAGCGTGCAGCGTGAGAGCTGGACGCTGGTGTTGCAGGGGGTGGCAAGGCTGCTGTCGGGCTTCAGTGCGCAGATCCTGCCATTGCTGCTGGCGCCCATCGGCCAGCGGGTCGAGCCGGCTTCTCAGGGGCTGCTACTAAGGGCGCTGCTGCAACGCCTGCCAGTGCTTTGCGAGGCCCCGGGCGAGCTGGAGTTGCAGGGAATGGGAGTCGGTTTTAGCGAGCGTGAGCAGGAGCAGCTTGCCCAGCTCTGCACGAGTGTCGAACCGCTGCTCGCCCTGCAGCCGGTGTCGGGTGACGGCGGCGGGCTCACCTGGTGTCAGGCCGCGCAGCCAGGTGGTGATGCGGCGCTATTGCTGTTCTGTCCGCTGCCTGCTGTCGATGCCTATACCGAGGCGGCCTGGCGTCTGCTTGGGCAGCTGTTGCAGGGCCGTTTCTACCAGCGGCTGCGTGGCGAGCTGCAGCTCGGCTACGCGCTGTTTGCCGGTTTTCGCCAGATGCAGGGCCAGCGTGGGCTGCTGTTCGCACTGCAGTCGCCGGTATGCGATGCGGCCGGCATCTTCGGCCATATCCGTGCATTTCTCGATGAGCAGCGCGAGTCACTCGCAACGCTGGATGACACGCTCTTGTCAGGTTGCCGCACGGCATTGCAGCAGGCGCTTCGTCCGCTGCAGGCGAACCTTCCGCGTGCCGAGCAGCTTTGGCAATTGCATCTGGCCGGATTACCCGAGGTGCATCCGCAACGGGTGCGAGAGGCGCTAACAGCGCTGGCGCCGAACGATCTGCTCAAGGCTCACGAGCAATTGCTGCGAGTGAGCGACTGGCGTGTGCTGGCCAGCGGAGCGCAGCCGCCCGCCTAGGCGCGCTTTCCCTTATCAGGATTTCGCTCTTGGTGCGTGCAGTGCGTCATGCGCTTGCAGTGAGTGCCGGGCTTTCTACGTCCAAGGGCTGCCCTGGTACTACGACCTTTCTCCCGCTACCGGTAGCAGGTCGGTCGCGAGTCGCCAGAAGCAGACCGACACCTCCACGCCAAAGCAGCAGGCAATCGCTGCCAAGGCAGTGTATGGCCAGCCTGGCCTGCTTTCGATAATCGCCTCCGACACGACTGCCCTGGTGGTCGCCACTCAAGCGGAGAGCGTTATGAACAACAACAAGATCGCCATCACTCGATTTCTGCCCCTCACTCTGGCTGCCGCCGTCGCACTGGTGACCGCTCAGCAGGCTGCTGCCGAGATCGTCCTGTACGACAAGGACGACACCACTTTCTCCACCGACGGCTATATCAACGCCTTCTACGTCAACAGCGACGTGGATCGTGATGGCGAGCAGTTCGACCGTCGTCAGTCGCGGGTGAAGATGGGCTTTCTGCCCAACTGGATCGGTTTCAACTTCGGCAAGCAGATCGATGGTCTCAAGCTGACCGGTCGCTCGTCCTTCTGGGTCACCATCAACGACAGCGAAACCAACGGCACCGACACTGCCATCGACGTTCGTCAGTTCTACGGCACCGTCTCCAGCCCGGAGTGGGGCGAGGTGCTGGTGGGTAAGGACTTCGGTCTGTTCTCGCGCTCCAACATCTTCCTCGACGAGTTGCTGGCCGGTTACGGCAACGTCTCCGATACCCTCGGCCTGGTCGACGGCACCGGCGTGTCGTTCGGCAACATCGGCACTGGCTACCCGTATCCGTTCCCGACTTCGCAGATTACCTATCGCAACAACAACCTGGCCGAAGGCTTGCGTGTCGCGGTCGGCATCATGGATCCGGTCGACACCAACGATGACAGCGCCACCGGCAAGGCCTATCAGGAAAACCCGCGCTTCGAATCCGAGGTCAGCTACCAGTTCGATCTGGGTGGCTCGACCATCTACACCTGGGTCAACGGCGCCTACCAGACCTCCGAGAACACCGACGACACCGTCGACAAGGTCACCTCCAAGGGTCTTGGCTATGGCGTGCAGGCCAAATTCGGTGGTCTGTCGCTGACCGGCTCGGGCTTCCAGGCCAAGGGCATCAACCCGTTCTTCACCAACAACCTGGGCGAGCCGACCCTGCGTGACATCGACAGCGACGGCTACCTGCTGCAGGGCTCCTACACCTGGGGCAAGAACCACGTGGCGCTGTCCTACGGCAAGACCGAGGACGACGGCAACGGCCTGGGTGTGGCAGCTGACTACGAGACCCGCGGCATCGCCTACTTCCGCACCATCAACGACAACCTCAAGTTGGTCGCCGAGTACAACCAGTACCAGATCGATGCCGCCGCAGGCAGTGGTCTGAACGAGGACACTGACACCTTCGCTGTAGGTGCGGTGCTCAGCTGGTAAGCCATCGGCTTGTAGACGACGGGAGGCCTATGGCCTCCCGTTCTTTTCGAGCCTGTTCACGATCTGCTGCGCGTCGGCGCTACTGCGTTAAACACAAGCTCGGAATACTCATTTACAGCACGTAAATTCCGTTTCCTCGCTTGTGTTTGCCTTGTATCGCTCTAGCTCGCCAGATCGTGAACGGGCTCTCAGGGATCGAAAGAAGAGAACCATCATGATTGGAATCTGGAGCCTTCACGCTCAAACCTACCTGCTGGTGTTGGCGATCAGCACCACGCTGGTATTCGCACTGCCTATCTTCCTGTTTCCGCTGACCTGGGCGCGCCTGATGCGCTGGCGTATCCCGCAGGACATCGACCTGGCTGTCTACTTCGGTCGCTGCCTGGGGGCCTTCATCCTCATCGTCGAGGCGCTGATGTTGCGGGCGGCGCTGACCGGCGAAGCGCTGCACACCACCTTCGAAGTCCTGGCTGCCGTGGCCCTGCTGATGGTGCTGGTGCATGTGCACGGCGCGATCATGCGCATCCAGCCGTGGACGGAAACCCTGGAGATCGGTTTCTACGCCGGGATGTTCGTGCTCACCCTGATGTTCTGGCCTGTGCCTTGAGGGCTGTGGTGCGCACGGCGCACCCTACACAGGCATGGCGGCGCGCGTCGTACGCCCGGTAGGGTGCGCCATGCGCACCAGTGCCCCCGGTTCGTGAGGACGAACGGGGTGTACGAAAGTCCCCTTCGGCACCAGATACCTTGTTCTCGATTGCCCTTGGCGCCTGGCGTACTGCTTCGCGAGTACGCCCTACGGATCTACTACCCAGTACTCAAGTAGCATGGGGCGGCCATCGCCAGCTTCGTAAAATTTCCCCCTGATCACTAGGTGTATGGGGCGTGTTATGGCCTTGGAACAGTCGGAGGGCGTGCTCAGCGCCGTATCCAACACAAAGGATGTCGAGCTGGCCGCCCAGGAACTGGCACGCCAGCTGATCCACCCTTATCTCGGCTTCGTCCTGTTCTTCTGCTCAGCCGAATACGACCTCGACGGCCTTGGCCAGGCGCTGGAGCAGCATTTCGGCGGGGTGAGCCTGGTTGGTTGTACCAGTGCCGGGGAAATCACCCCGCAAGGCTACGGCCGTGGTTGTGTGGTGGCGCTGGGTTTCGACCTGCGCTGCTTCTCCATCGCCAGCGTGCTGATCGACGAGATGGAGCGCTTCAACCTGCTCGATGCACAGCATCTGGTCGATGGTCTGGTGAAGGATTGCCGCAGCAACGAGCTGGCTTCGATCAAGGGCCACAGCTTCGCCCTGACCCTGCTCGATGGTCTTTCCAGCCGTGAAGAACTGGTGCTCGGCGCGCTCAGCGCGGCGTTGGGCAGCATTCCGCACTTCGGCGGCTCGGCCGGCGATGACAACCATCTGACCCATACCCACGTCTACCACGGCGGGTGCTTTCATAGCGGTGCGGCGGTGGTGGTGCTGTTCAATACCTGGCTGGAGTTCGAGGTGTTCAGCTCTCATCACATCGAGCCCAGTGGCGAGAAGCTGGTGGTCACGCGCGCCGACAGCTCCAGCCGGCGAGTCTATGAGCTCAACGCTGCACCAGCGGCGCAGGAATACGCTGATCTGATCGGCGTACCGCTGGATGCGCTGGATCTCCGGGCGTTCGCTGCCTATCCACTGGCCGTACGCATCAGCGATCACTACTACGTGCGCTCGATCCAGCAGGTGCATGACGACCTCAGTCTGACCTTCTACTGCGCGGTGGAGAACGGCATCGTCCTCACCGCGATGCGCCCCGGCCCCTTGCTGCCCAACCTGCAGCAACTGTTCGCCGGGCTGGAGCAGCGCCTCGGGCCGCTGCTGCTGACCATCGGCTGCGATTGCTTCCTGCGTCGCCTGGAAATCGAGAACGACGGCGGCGTCGAGCCGGTCGCCTCACTGCTGCGCCAGCAGCGGGTGATCGGCTTCAACACCTACGGAGAGCAGTTCAATGGCATGCACATCAACCAGACCTTCACCGGCGTCGCCATTGGTCGCCCCACTGGCCGCAGCGAGCGCTGAACTGCAGGCGCGTTGCGAGGCGCTGGAGCGCGAGAACGACCGCCTCAAGCGTATCAATGCCGCATTGATCGAACGGGTGGAGTCGATCCATTCACGCGGCGACGACGCCTACGCGGCCTTCCAGCATTCGGTGGTGCTCTCCGAGCAGGTGCGTGAGCGCACCGATGCCTTGAACCAGGCGATGGCCGAGCTGAAGTCGAGCAACCAGTTGCTCAGCGATGCGCGGCTGCGTGCCGAGACTGCCCACCATCATCTGATCGACGCCATCGAAAGCATTTCCGATGCCTTCGTGCTGTTCGACGACCGCCAGCGCATCGTGCTGTTCAACAGCCGCTTCAAGGCGCTGCTGGCCCGCAGTCGCGCACGCATCGGCACTGGCGCACGGTTGGAGGAAATCCGCCGGCTGACCCGCAGCAGCGGCCTGGTACTGGAGGAGCAGCGCGGCAAGGAGGGCGAGCCGAGCCTGCTGCGTTTGCAGGATGGGCGCTGGGTGCAGGTGAGCGAGCGCCCGACCCGCGAAGGTGGCCTGGTGATCCTCTACACCGACATCACCGAGGTGAAGCAGAGCGAGGCGTTACGTCGCGAACAGGCGCTGGCGCAGAAGTCGCGCCTGCTGCAGCGCGCGGTCGACAATCTGTCTCAGGGCATGGCCATGGTCAACGCCGAGGGCGCGCTGGAGCTGTGGAACCACCGCTTTCTCGAACTCTGCGGGCTGGCGCCGATCAACGCCCATCGGCCGTTCGCTGAGGTGATGGCCGAAAGCGAACTCGAACCACTGACGCCAGACAGCCGCGACATCGGCGGCAAACCCCTGCGCCAGGTCGAAGTGCGGCTGTTCGACGGGCGCATGCTGGAGGTACGTACCCATCCGTTGCCCACCGGCGGCTTCGTCAACACCTTCACCGACATCACCGAGCGCCATCGCCAGGCACAGGCGTTAAGTGACAGCGAGCGTTGGGTACGCCTGATCACCGACCACGTGCCGGCGCTGATCGCCTACCTGTCGGCCGACCTGGTCTACGAATTCACCAACAAGGTCTACGAAGAATGGTACTGCTGGCCGCGCGGCGCGATGCTCGGGCAGAGCCTGCGCGAGGTGCACAGCGAAGAGCATTGCCAGCGCCTGGAGCCTTACGTCGAACTGGCGTTGTCCGGCGAGAGCGTCACCTTCGAGTTCGCCGAGACCAACCACAGCGGCCAGGAGCGCTACATGCTGCGCTCCTACGTGCCCAACCGTCAGGCCAGTGGCGAGGTGGTGGGCATCTTCGTGCTGATCCGCGACATCACCGAGCGCCGCCGCACTGCCGAGGCGCTGCACCAGGCCTATCACCATCTGGAGCAACGCGTACGTGAACGCACAGCCGAGCTGACCACGGTCAACGACCAGCTGCGCCGCGAGATTGACGAACGCACGCAGATGGAGTCGCGCCTGCGCGAGGCCAAGGGCGAGGCGGAGCAGGCCAACCTGTCCAAGACCAAGTTTCTCGCAGCGGTCAGCCACGATCTGCTGCAGCCACTGAATGCTGCGCGGCTGTTCACCAGTGCGCTGCTGGAAAAGAACGACCTGACCGGCTGTGCGCCACTGGTGCGCAACGTCAGCAACTCGCTGGATGACGTGGAAAGCTTGCTTGGTACGCTGGTCGATATCTCCAAGCTCGATGCCGGGGTGATCAAGCCCGATATCGCGCCGTTCGCCGTCAGCGAGCTGCTGGAGAACCTGGCAGCGGAATATCACCAGATCGCCCGCAGCGAGGGGCTGCGCCTGGATTACCTGCCAAGCTCTGCGCTGGTGCGCAGCGACGTGCAACTGCTGGCGCGGATTCTGCGCAACTTCCTCAGCAACGCCATTCGCTATACCGCCAGCGGGCGCATCCTGCTCGGCTGTCGGCGGCGCGGCAACAGCCTGTCCATCGAGGTCTGGGATACCGGGATTGGTATTCCCACGGACAAGCTCAGCGAGATCTTCCAGGAGTTCAAACGCGGCGATACGGTGCAGCGCAAACAGGATCGTGGCCTCGGTCTGGGCCTGGCGATCGTCGACAAGATCGCGGGGATGCTCGGCCACCGCATTCGCGTAGCCTCGCAGCAGGGCAGGGGCTCGATGTTTGCCGTGGAAGTGCCGCTGACTCGCCGCGCGCCGCGTGCACGCGCGGTACAGGACAGCCCGGATCAACTGCTCGAACGCCTCAGCGGTGCGCGGGTATGGGTGCTGGATAACGACGCGGCGATCTGCGCCGGCATGCGCACCCTGCTCGAGGGCTGGGGGTGCCGGGTGGTCACGGCGCTGTCCGAGGAAGACCTGGCGCGCCAGGTAGACAACTACCACGCCGAGGCGGATCTGCTGATCGCCGACTACCACCTCGACGACGAGCGCAACGGCGTCGATGCGGTGGCGCAGATCAACGCCCGGCGCAGTTCGCCGTTACCGGCGTTGATGATCACCGCCAACTACAGCAACGAACTCAAGCAGCAGATGCGCGAGCTGGGCCACAGCCTGCTGCACAAGCCGGTGCGGCCGATGAAGCTCAAGGCGGCGATGAGTCACCTGATGGAGCGTGGGGCAGGGGCTTGAGAGTGTCGTGAACCCCGGTGCGCACGGCGCACCGAAGCTAGCCCGTAGCCCGGATGCAATCCGGGAGCGATCATGCGGTTATGCCCCGGATTGCATCCGGGCTACGGTTCGCCTTGGCGAGGAACTGTAGGGATTTCGCTTTTTACCTCCACCGCCGCGGTGGATTGGTAAAGCGTGATCCACCTTGCGACGCGGACAAGCTGTCAATCATCCGCGATCAGGCGTTTGCCCAGGCTGACCGAGGCGTCGACCTTGTAGCCAAGCCGCTCGTAGAAGGCCAATGCCGCGGCATTGGTATCGCGTACCTGCAGGCTGAGCTTGGGGCAACCCATGGCCAGCAACTGCTCTTCGATGTAGGTCATCAGCTGACGGGCCAGGCCCTGCTGGCGTTGCTCGGGGCAGACCGCCAGGTAGTTGACCCAGCCGCGATGCCCTTCGTAGCCGGCCATGGCCGAGGCTACCAGCTTACCGTCGATCTCGCCCACCAGAAACAGCTCGGGCTGCACCGTCAGCTTGCGCTGGATGTCCTTGTGCGGATCGTTCCACGGGCGGGTCAGGTCGCAGCGTTGCCAGAGATCGACGACGGCGGCTTCGTCAGCGAGCCGGAAAGGGCGGATGTGCATGGTGGGCTCCAATCGGTGAGGCCGCCGTTTTAGCACGGGTTGATGACGGGAGTCAGGACAAACTCGTCCGTCACTCCCGCGAAGGCGGGAGCCCAGTTGCACCTCGGTCTCTGGCTTCCCGCCTGCGCGGGAATGACGGCCAACCTATCGGCGTCAGCGCCGCAGGTAGGACGCGAAATCGATATCGCCGGCCGAGAGAATGGCCTGCACGCGGTTGTGCACGTTGAGCTTGCGCAGGATGGCCGAGACGTGGGCTTTGACCGTGGTTTCGGCGATATCCAGGCTGTAGGCGATCTGCTTGTTCGACTCGCCTTTGGTCATGCGTTCGAGCACCAGCAGTTGCTTGCGCGTCAGTGCCTGTAGCAGCTCTGGCGGGATGCTGTGGTTGTCGTGATGGGGTCGCGAGTTGCTGCTCTTCTGCGAACGGATGATGTCCGGCGGCAGGTAGACGTTGCCGTCGAGAATTTGCGCAATGGCGTCGGTCATCTGCGCCCGTGGCGAGGATTTGGTGATGAAACCCACTGCGCCGTAGGTGATGGCCTGCAGCACGATCTGCTTGTCCTGCTCGGCCGAGACGATCACCACCGGAATGGTCGGCGCCTCGTTGCGCAGGTTCATCAACCCGCCCAGGCCGTGCATGCCGGGCATGTTCAGGTCGAGCAGGATCAGATCCAGGTCGTCGTGGCTCTGGGTCAGCTCCAGGGCGCTGTCCAGGTCGGCGGTTTCCATGATCTCGCTGCCGGGAAAACCGTCGGCGATGACGTTATGGATGGCTTCACGAAACAGCGGATGGTCGTCGGCAATCAGAATCTTGTACATGGCCTTGCACCTCGTTGTTGTGATTATGGGGTGGCGGTGGGCTTGAGGAAAGCGGCAGGCAATTCGGCTGGTTGCGCGGGCGCCATCGGCAGGCCGGCCTGTTCCCAGGAGTCGATACCATCACGATACCAATACAGCTGGCGGTATCCCATGGCATGGGCGCGGCGCGCGGCGTTCCAGCTTGGCCAGCAGTCGGGGCGGCAATAGAAAACGAAAGGCTTGTCCAGGTCGCCTTTACTGGCCTGGTTCAGGTAGTGGGTGAAGTAGCGCAGCCACAGCGCTTCCAGGTTGCCGCTGCCGGTGTTGGGTAGCCACAGACTGCCGGGGATGTTGGCGTGTGGCTCTTCTTCGATGAAGCGATCATGGCGCCACAGCTGACGATAGACATCGATCAGTTGAAGATCGGAGCGTTCGTCGAGCAGCTTTTGCAGGGCGGGAGTATCGAGAACCTGGACACCTTCAAGCGTTGACGGTGTCGGGCTGCGGTACTGGCTGCTGCGGTAGCCTTCGGCATCGAACAGCTCTTCGGAGTGCACGACGCAGACCAGCAGCAGGGAGGCGAGCATCAAGCCTGCTTGCACGGGCAGACGGTACTTCATGGCAAGGTCTCTACTTATTGTTGTGGCGGTATTACAGGCCATGGTCGCAAGCTTGGGAATTCTACGTTGGAGAGGAAAACCAGTACCAAAGTAGTAGATGGGCGGCTGAGACGTTCGTAGGGCGGGTGCAACCCGCCGTCGCGCTATTGGCGGGTTGCACCCGCCCTACGGATTTGGGCTGAATTCGGCTGCGGACGCAGAGCCATTCCCACGTGGAGCGAGAGCAACGATCAAGTGCATTGCTGGTTTCAGCCCGCTTTGCGCAGCGCCGCATGTTGCGGATTGAAGCTGGCTACGGCGAGCAGCGTCAGCAGCATGGTGAGGCCGGCGCAGATCAGCAGCGCCTCGATATGCAGGCGCAGGTACAGAGCATTGCGCACCAGCTCCACGGCATGGGTGAAGGGGTTGAACGCACACAGCCAGTACAGCCACTCGCTGGACTCGCGCATCTTCCACAGTGGGTACAGCGCCGACGACAGGAAGAACATCGGGAAGATGACGAAATTCATCACCCCGGCGAAGTTTTCCAGTTGGCGAATGCCGTTGGACAGCAGCAAGCCCAGCGCGCTGAGCAGCAGCGCCACCAGCAGCAGCGCCGGTAGCGCCGCGAGCAGGCCCCAGGCCGGCGGTTGCACGCCATACACCCAGGCGATGGCGAGGAAGGCGTAGACCTGCAGCAGCGAGATAAGCGCCGTGGCCAGCAGCTTGGCCACCAGCAGGAAGGCGCGCGGCAGGGGGCTGGTGAGCAGCACGCGCATGCTGCCCATCTCGCGGTCGTAGACCATCGACAGCGAGCCCTGCATGCCGTTGAACAGCAGGATCATGCAGGCCAGGCCCGGCACGATATAGGTGTCGTAGGTGATGTAGGTGTCGTACGGCTCGATGATGGCGATGCCCAGCGCGGCGCGAAAGCCGGCGGCGAACACCAGCAACCACAGCAGCGGGCGCACCAGGGCGCTGAGAAAACGCGAGCGCTGCAGCACGAAGCGCAGCCATTCGCGCAGGACGATGCCGCGCAGGCATTCCCAGTAGGCGGTCATGGCTGCGGCTCCGTTGTGGAATCTGTGGGGGTGGCCGGGCGGCGTTCCGCTTTAGCCGCGAGCTCTTCGATATGGTGGATCTCGCGGCTGAAGCCCCTCCCACCACTGGGCCGCAGCGCCTCGCGCACATGGCCACGGCCCAGCGCCTCGTCGCCGGTCAGGCGGGCGAAGCTGATGGCCAGGTCGTCACCGAGCTGGCTGGCCTTGCCCCAGGCCACGCGCTCGCCACGATGCAGAATCAGCAGGTCGTCGCTGGACTCGACCTCGTCCAGCAGGTGGGTCGTCCACAGCACGCACAGGCCCTGCTCGCGGCACAGATTGCGCACGTGCCGGCCGAGCGCCAGACGGCTGGCCGGATCGAGCCCGGCGCTGGCTTCATCGAGCAGTAGCAGGCGTGGCTGGTGGAGCAGGGCGCGGGCGATCTCCACGCGGCGACGATGGCCACCATTGAGTGTGCGCACCTTGTCGTGACGGCGCTCAGCGAGATCCTGACGCATCAGTTCCTCTTCAATGCGCGCCTGCGCCTCGCGGCGAGGCATGCCGTGCAGTGACGCGTGGTAGGCGAGGTTCTGCTGCACCGACAGGTCGAGATCCAGCGTGCTTTGCTGGAATACCACGCCGAGCTGGCGCAGTGCCTGGCGTGGCTCATCGCGCAGGCTGTGGCCGAAGATACGGATGTCACCCTGCTGCAGGTCGTACAGGCGCGTGAGCAGGGCGATCAGGGTGGATTTGCCCGCGCCGTTGGGGCCGAGCAGGGCGCCGAAGCGCCCCGGCGCCAGTTCGAAGGCCAGGTCGCTGAGCGCCTGGCGCGCGCCATAGGCGAATCCGACGCCACTCACTTCCAGCGCATTCATGGCGTCACCACCACGCCCCAAGGGTAGCGGCCGACCTTGATCGACTTGGTCACCTTGAGTGAATCGACATCGATCACCGACACGTCGCCACTGACGCCGTTGGTGGTCAGCAGGCGCTTCTGATCCGGGGTGAACGCCATATGCCAGACGCGCCGGCCGACCAGCAGGTAGTCGAGAATCTCAAAAGTCTTGGCATCCACCACTGCCACATGGTTGGCCGGGCCGAGGGCGACGAAGGCGTACTTGCCGTCATCGGTGAGCTTGACCCCCACCGGCTGCACCTTGTCCGGGTGCACGCCCTTGATGGCGAACTTCAGCACCTTGAGCACCTGGCGCGAGTCCACGTCCAGCACCGTCACCGTGCCGCCGATCTCGGCCGAGGCCCACAGGCGCTTGCCGTCCTTGTCGAACTCGACGTGGCGCGGGCGCTGGTCGACCAGGGTGTTGTCCACCAGTTGATTGGTACGGGTGTCGATCCAGTGCAGCATGTTGGTGGTCTCGCTGGTGTTGACCGCCCACTTGCCGTCCGGGCTGACCGCCATGCCTTCCGGTTCCACGCCGACTTCGATCTGCGCCAGCACCTCGTCGCTCTGGGTATCGACCACCGTGACCAAGGCATCGTCCTCGTTGGAGATGTACAGCCAGTGGTCGTTGGGGTGCAGGGCGAACTGCTCGGGGTCGGCGCCGGAGGGCAGCTCCTTGATGATCTTGCGCGTGGCCAGATCCATCACCTGCACGCGATCCGAGTCGCTGGCGCAGATGTACAAGAGCTTGTTGTCGGAAGACAGCAGCAACCCGCGCGGGCGCATGCCGACGTCGAGGGTAGCGGTGACTTCCAGGCTGTCGAGGTCGATGACACTGATGCTGTCATCCTTCTCGTTGGACACGTAGGCGGTGGCGGCAAGGGCCGAGTGGCAGGTCAGGCCGAAGGCGACGGCGCAGGCGAGACGGGTCAGGCGCATGGGGTTGATCCTCTTGTTGTAGTTGTTGGCAGCCGGTGCTTTTGTGGGAGGCGCTTCAGCGGCGACTGTCGCGGCTAAAGCCCCTCCTACGGGGACATACCCGCCAGATCGCAGCTCACCTCAGGCCGGTCATAGCCGAGGCTGTCCATTTCGTTGCTCGGATGGAGAAAACCGTCCTGTGGTGAGGTGCTGACCAGCGCGCGCGGGTGCACCAGTTCGATGGGTTGGCGCAGTTCGCCGTTCCACGGGCGGAAGCTCAGCTTGCGGCCCTTGAAACCATCTAGTGGCAAGTCTGCGGACAGCGCCAGAGCGCGAATGACCTGCGGCTCGGCGGCGCGTAACTTGGTTACAGCGGCGGCGACGCTGCGTACGGCCATCCAGGCGGCGAAGTCGCGGTCGTTCATCCAGCGTCCGGCCAATGCTTCGAAGCGTTTCTGCAATTGTGCGGCGCCGAAGGTTTCCACCGTCTTGTGCCAGGCGGTCGGGGTCAGGCCCTGGGTGCCGGCGACTGGGCGCGGGTACCAGGTGTTGTAGGGCAGGTACTCGCCGAAGTCGCCGCGCTCGTCGGCCACCAGCACCACGTCGTACTCGGCGGTCTGGGTGAACAGCGGCATTTCCGCCTGGGCGCTGCGGCGCTGGTCGTTGTCGAAGCTCCACGGTTTCTCGGCGACGATCTTGTGGCCGAAGCGTTTGGCGGCGCGCTTGAGCGCATCGGCGTAGGCGATGTCATCCTCGGTGCTGCCGCTTACCAGCAGCCAGCGCGTCCATTTGCGCACGGCGAGAAACTGCGCCAGGGCGTCGGTCAGCATCGCGCGGCTGGGCAGGGTGTGCAGCACGTTGCCCAGGCATTGCGCACGACGCAGTTCGTCGTCGGCACTGCCGGCATTGAACAGCAGGCTGTCTGGCAGCTTTGCACTGAGCTGGCGCAGGGTAGCGGCGGGGGCGTTGATCACGAACAGGCGGATGCCGGCCTGGTGTTGTTGTTCGGCGGCGGCGAGCAACTCGGTTGCGTCCTCGCTTTCTGCGCTTTGCAGTTCGAACTGTTGCTTGAGGAAGCGCCCGGTGCTGTTGCTGTCGATGATCGCCAACTCGGCGCCACGGCGGCCGGCGTCCAGCGGTTCGGGGATGACGTTGGACAGCAGCGGGCCCTGTGGTGGCAGGTGCGCCAGGTAGCCGATGCGCACCTGCAGTTCATCTGCTACCGCACTCGTCGCCAGGCCGAGCGCGGCAGTGAGGCAGAACAACAGATGGCAACCGATCCGGTGCATGGGGCGACTCCTGCAGAGGGTGCCGCCAGCATAGAAAGCGTTGCCGGGTCGGGAAATATGCCCAAGGTAGCGCCGGACATGTACGAAGGTAGTAGTCCCTCGAGCGGCAATGGCCTGCACGGCGCAGGCTGGAGTTGGGAAATATGCCCAAAGTACCAGCCGCTCAGTACCAAGGTAGTAACCCGGCGCGGGGCTTTGCTTCTTAGCATGGCGGCATGTCCCCCATAACAAGAACAGGTGAACGCCATGCGAATTTTCAAGGCCCTTATGCTGCCACTGCTACTGATCATCAGCCTGCTCGGCGTTGACCAGCTTCACGCCGCTGGCGACATGACCCGCCGTCCGGTAGCGCTGCCTGATCTGGTGCTGGGTAACGACGACAGCGACTACTTCATGTCGCAGAACGAGTACCAACTGGAAACCGGCCAGGCCTACCAGCTCAAGATTATCGCCAGCGGGCAGAAGGAGTACGCCTTCCAGGCGCCGGAGTTCGCGACCTCCATCTACCTGCGCAAGGTCGAGGCGGGTGGGGTGGAGATCAAGGCGGTCACCCTGACCGAACTGGAGTTCGAGGAAGCCGGTGAGGCGGAGATCTTCTTCCTGCCGGTCAAGCCGGGTAAGTTCCGTTTCTATGCCAAGGGCCTGGAAGGAAAGGGCATGCTTGGCCATTTTGTTGTCAAGTAGATGACCACCCTCGGCCGTATCAACCTCGGCGTCAGCCTGCTGTTCGGTCTGGTGACCCTGGCCGGGCTGGTGCTGCTGTTGCGCCAGGCCAGCCATGATGTGCAGCGCGAACTGCAGGCCGCCGAAGCCGTGGTCGAATACCTCGGCGAAGTGGCGCGCAGCAACCCCGATAGCCTGCGCCCGGAGCTGACCGAGAACCTGCGGCATATCCGCGTGAGTTGGCTGCGCCCGGGTGAAGAGCCCGAGCAGCAAACCGAAAGCGTCATCGAGCACTGGATCGCCGAACGCCTGCTGGGCTCGGCCTTGCTGGTGGCCGATGCCTGGCCGCTGGACGATGGCCGCGAGCTGCGCATCGCCCTAGATCCCTACGACGAGATCGAGGAAATCTACGACTCGTTGCTGCAACTGCTGCTGCTCAGCGCCTTCGCCCTGATCCTCAGCCTGCTGACCATCCGCTTTGCCGTGCGTCGCGCCAGTCGTGTGCTGGACGAACTGCTCACCGGCCTGCGCGAAGTCGGTGCCGGCCACTTCGATACGCGCCTGCATGACCACGGCCTGGCCGAGGCCAAGCACCTGGCGGCGCACTTCAACGACATGGCCATCACCCTGCAGCAGGTGCAGGCGGACAACGCCGAGCTGACCCAGTCGCTGCTGGAGCTGCAGGAGCGCGAGCGCACGCGCCTCGGCCAGACCCTACATGACGACCTGGGCCAGTACCTCAGCGGCATTCGTGCCCAGGCCTGCCTGCTCAAGGTGATCGCCGACCGGCCGCAGCAGGTGCAGGACACCGCGCGCCTGCTGGACGACAACTGCGAGCGCCTGCAACAGGGCTTCCGCAGCCTGATCCGCGATCTGTATCCGGTAGTGCTGGAGCGCCTGGAGCTCGGCCCGGCGCTGCAGCAACTGGCCGCCAACTGGCAGCAGGCGCAAGGCATTCGCTGCCGCCTGCAACTGGGCGAACAACTGCCGAGCCTGCCGCTGGCGAGCAAGGCCCATCTCTATCGCCTGGTGCAGGAGGCGCTGACCAACGTCGCCCGTCATGCCGATGCCAGCGAAGTGCGTATTCGTCTGCAACGCCGTGGTCAGAGCCTGCGGTTGTTGGTGCGCGATAACGGCCAGGGCACCGCGCTGCCGCTGCGTCCCGGCATTGGCCTGCGCTCGATGCGCGAACGCAGCCGCAGCCTCGGTGGCGAACTGCGCCTGCACAGCCGCCCGCAAGCCGGTTGGGCGTTGTGTCTGAACATTCCTCTGGAGGCAACGCGATGAAGGTTCTACTGGTAGATGACCACGCCGTGGTGCGTCAGGGCTACGCCAGCCTGCTGCGCGCCCTGTTGCCCGAGGTGCAATTGCGCGAGGCTTGTGATGGCGAACAGGCTCTGCAGCGAGTGCAGGAAGAGATTCCCAACCTGGTGATCATGGATATCGGCCTACCCGGCATCAGCGGTCTGGAAACCACCCGCCGTTTGCGCCAGCGCCTGCCGCAACTACGCGTGTTGTTCTTCAGCATGCACGACGAACTGCCCCTGGTACGCCAGGCACTGGACGCCGGCGCCATTGGCTACCTGACCAAGAACTCCTCACCGGAAGTGCTGGTGGAGGCGGTCAAACGTACCGCCGCCGGCCACGCCTATATCGAACAGCAACTGGCCACCCAACTGGCCTGCAACCCCGCCAGCAGCGACGGTCTCGATCCGCGCCTGCGCGAGCTGACCCAGCGCGAGTTCGAAATCTTCGTCATGCTCGCCCGCGGCCTGCCACCCCGGCAGATCGCCGAGAAGCTGTGCATCAGCGCCAAGACCCTGTCCAACTACCAGACCCTGGTGAAGAACAAACTGCAGATCAGCTCGCAGGCGGAGCTGGTGCATTTGGCGATTGATAGTGGGGTGGTAAGGGTGGGGTTGGAAAGCGCCTGAGCAGGGCGATGTATGTTGTCGCTGTGCATAAGCGGGAAGGCTGACCCTGTTGCTGCTAGCCTTATGTGCTCACACAGATTGGGCTTTCGCTGGCAAAGCGTTGTTCGTAAGCGAAAATAGGAGGTCAAGCGAATATATTTGCCTGCTTGGGATGCCTTGCAACCTATTGATTTTATATTGGTTACTTGTTGTTCTTGGTGGTGGGTGTGAGGAGTTATACCGCCTTCTCTGCTATTGGATTAGCATGGCCGGCGAACTAATCACTGTTAGGCATCATTAGATAGAGAGGGAGTTCCTATGAATCAGCAAATTATTGAGCGCGCGATCCGAGAAAAATCTGTAGTCGAATTTAACTACGGCGGACACCCTCGTAAGGTAGAGCCTCATGTAGTCGGTATGAGCGGAGGTACTCTCCAGTTTCTTGGGTACCAAATAGGTGGCTCCAGCAGTTCTGGAGGAGCCCTGCCCGAGTGGCGTCGTTTTGAGTTAAATCGAATCACTGGCCTACGTATCACTACTCAAAAATTTCCAGGCCGTCGCCCCTTTCCTTCCGGTAGACACAGTTCTTGGGATCGGCAAATCCTTGTTGTTGAAGCCTAATAAAATGTTCAAATCGTTCGCTCCGCTCGCTGGGACGGGCTAAATCCGCACCTTAACCAAACCCTTGAATAAAAAGAATGATGATTGTTAGCAGCCACGCTGGAGCGCAAATCTTGGCCCAATTTCTAGATGGCCAAGTGAAACATCTTATAGAGAACGTAAGCGCGATCAATCACAGCAACAAGCCACGCGTCGCACGCCTCTACGCTATCTACTCCGCAATCATTGAAGACGCCATATCAATAAGGCTACTGTGTGAAAACGCCCGAACTAACCAAGCCTATATTGTATCGAGAGCCCTTCTCGAACGACTGACTAATTTCTGCTTCCTTCAACTGTGCACAGACGCGGAATTTTCAGACTACGTTGACTACTCACTCAACAAGGCCGGGCGCAGCTTAGATAGATCTATTGAAGCTGGCGGTCAGGTTAAGGCTCGTATTGCGCTCAACGGTGGGGAGTTTGAGCTTCCTCCAGAAATTAGTGCTGCCATCGCAAAATTTACAAGTGAGCGAGGAAGAGAGAAAACACGCTGGACAAATGTTTCTCTACCAGACAGAGCAGCGGTCATTGAAGCGAAGCTAGGCAATACCGGTTTGTTCATGAGCCTGCTGACAATCTATGCAGACGCATCGGAGGCACTGCATGGAACCCTTTATGGCGCGGTGTTTCATCTTGGTGCCTATGAGACATCGCCGCCACACGACCAAGCAAGCCTGGATCAACATCGCTACCGAACGCTTTCCGCTTTGTACTTGATGGCTGGCGGCAGCATAGACACACTGTTTTCCCTTCTGGCATCGCTCGGCGAGAGTCCTTTCGATGCAGTTGCTCAAGCATCAAAACGTGCGTTCAGGGAAGCAGCGATTGCATCAGGCCTTGCAGTAGCAAAGGAGAAGTAAGGTGCCTCCACTACCAAAGCTTTATATCGCCGGCCTAACCCGGCGCTCAACCGGATCTGCGCGAGAAGCCGCGCAGCAAGTAGCCTGGACATCTCTCCGTCAACGGTGGATGAAAAAGCGTCATCCACCCTACGCTGTGACGGGATTTGTAGGGTGGACAACGAGAAGCTTGTCCACCATGCCCATAGCTCGGGTGTCGAGGGTGGAAAAGCTTGGCCGCTTCCACCCTCATCGCCTCATTCGCCGCCTTCCCGCACCACCCGCCAAACCGTATTCGCCAGATCATCCGCCACAATCAGTGCGCCGCGCGGATCGACCGTCACGCCCACCGGGCGGCCGCGGGTCTTGCCGTCTTCATCGCGAAAGCCGGTGACGAAGTCGATGGGGTCGCCTGAAGGGCGGCCGTTTTCGAAGGGCACGAAGATCACCTTGTAGCCCACCGGGTTCTTGCGGTTCCAACTGCCGTGCTCGCCGACGAATACGCCGTCGGCATACTGCTCACCCATCACCTCGCTGGAGAAATCCAGGCCCAGTGCTGCGACGTGGGCGCCGAGGGCGTAGTCCGGGGCGATGGCGCTGGCGACCTTGTCCGGATCCTGCGGTTTCACCCGTGGGTCGACGTGCTGACCGAAGTAGCTGTAGGGCCAGCCGTAGAAGCCGCCTTCCTGCACCGAGGTGAGGTAGTCGGGCACCAGATTCTCGCCCAGTTCGTCACGTTCATTGACCACTGCCCACAAGGTGCCGGTGCCTGGTTGGATGGCCAGCGCGGTGGGGTTGCGCAGGCCGGTGGCGTAAGGCTTGTAGGCGCCGGTTTCGGCGTCCACCTGCCAGACCAGGGCGCGGTCGACTTCGGCCTCCATGCCGCGCTCGGTGATATTGCTGTTGGAGCCGATGCCGACGTACAGGTAGCGGCCGTCTTCGCTGATGGTCAGTGCCTTGGTCCAGTGATGGTTGATCGCCGAGGGCAGGTCGGCGACCTTGCTCGGCGGGCCGCTGGCTTCGGTCTGGCCTTCTTCGTAGTCGAAGCGCACCAGTTCGTCCTGGTTGGCCACGTACAGGTTGCCTTCGTGCAACGCCAGGCCGTAGGGCGCGTTGAGATTTTCGGCGAACACCGTCTGCAGCTCGTAGGTGCCGTCGCCATCGGCATCGCGTAGCAGGGTCAGGCGGTTGCCGCTTGCCACCGTTGTGTTGCCGCGAGCCTTGATCACTCCGGCGATCACGTCCTTGGGCTTGAGCTTGGCCGCGTTGCCGCCACGGCCTTCGGCGACGAGGATGTCGCCGTTGGGCAGCACCAGGGTTTGCCGGGGAATCTTCAGGTCGGTGGCGATGGCGCTGACGCTGAAGCCTTCGGGCACGGTGGGCCGTTGATCGCCCCAGGGCGTCGGCTCGGCAATGGTCATGCTTGGCAGGATGCCGCGTTCGGGCTCGGGCAAGTCCGGCTGGGCGCCGTAGAACTGCTGGTTGCTGCCGGGCTCTTCGCCGCAGGCGGTCAGCAACAGGATCAGGGGCAGGGCGGTCAGTGCGATGGCGGTTTTCATCGGGCATCTCCTGTGCGTGGCTGGGCGAGGCCGACCCAGGTGGCGGCAACGGCCAGCAGGGTGACGATCACCGACAGGGCCAGGCCCATGGGCATGGCGGCCCAGGCGTCCTTGGCGTGTTCCAGCGCATTGATGAAACCCAGTACCCAGGTGACCAGAAGCAGCAGGAAGTAGGTAAGCGGACGCGGGGTGCCGCGATTTCGGAACAGCCCGACGAGGGCGAACAGCAGCGCCAGGCCGGCGAACACCAGTGCGCCGGCGATCAGCCAGGAGGCGAAGTTGCTCCACTGGATCTGGTAGCTGCGGTAGTAGGCGATGTCGCTGAGCAGTGCGCCGAGAAACAACGGCACCTGGCCGCACAGCAGGGTGGCGTGCAGGGGACTGAGAATATTGGGGTAGGCGAGTGGCGTTGCGGTGGTCACGGCAGATCCCTCTTGGGTCGTTGATGGACGGCTGCTCACGGGGAGCGGCCTCGATCCGACTGTTCCTAAAAAGGGATTGCCCGGTGGGCCAAGGGTTCAGGTTGTTTTACGTCGAGGCGGGATAGCGAGCGAGGTAGGTGTGATGTTCAGTCGCGTAGGCCGTAGGAGCGGATTCATCCGCGAAGCCATGGTGAGCATCGCGGCTGAAGCCGCTCCTACAGGAGGGGGCTCAGTCCCAGCCTTTTGGGCATTGCACGCAGCCGGGCATGTTGGCGTCCTGGAAGTTGCCGAAGCGGGTGCGGGCACCGGTGAGGTTGGCGTTCTCCAGGTTGGAGCCGCCGAGCTTCACTTCCTGCAGGTTGGCATCTTCCAGATGCGCGCCCTTGAGGTCGGCCTTGCTCAGCCAGGTCATTTCCAGGTTGGAGGCTTGCAGTTGGACGTTGTGCAGCTTGGCACCGGAAAGGCGAGCGAACTCCAGATTGGCGGCGCGCATGTCGGCACCTTCGAATTCGGCAGCCTGGGCGAACAGCCCCCAGCCGCTGATGGCCACCAGGCTGGCGCCGGAGAGGTCGGCCAGGCGCAGGTTGCTTTGTTGCAGGCTGGCGCGGGTGAGGTTGGCGCCACGCAGCTTGGCTTTTTCCAGGTTGGCCAGGTCAAGGTTGACGTGGCGCAGGTCGGCGCCGGAAAGGTCGGCACCGGAGAGATCCATGCGGCGCATATCCAGGTTGCGCAGGTCGGCGCCACGCAGGTTGGCGTTGGGGCATTTGCTGTCGGGTTCGATACGGCAGCCGTTGATCTGCGGCACGCCGTCGTTCGGGGTTTCGGCGCCAATGGCGTGGCTGCCGAGTACCAGCAGCACGACCGGAATCAGCAGGGGTAGATAGTTCATGGCGAGTCCTCGGTGTGATTACCTGATTCGCTTCGCGGCTTAAGCCGCTCCCACGGGAAGGCGATGGGGCGTCTGGGTAGGGTGCGCCGTGCGCACCAATAGGGCAGCGCAGATGGCGAGATGGGAAGGCGAAACGCTGGTGCACATGGCGCACCTTAGGGTGCGCCATGCGTTCAGCCTTTAGCGTTTGGCGGTGGTCTTGTCCCAGCTCGGCAGCTTGAACACCCAGAAGGAACCACCCTGGGCGACCGGCTTGGTCAACTCGGCCATGTCGCCGCCCCACAGCGGTACGGCGCCGCCGTAGCCGGCAGTCACACCGATGTACTGCTCACCGTCCTGTTCCCAGGTGATGGGCGGGGAGATGATCCCGGTGCCAACCTGGAACTTCCACAGCTCCTTGCCGTTCTTGGCGTCGAAGGCCTTGAAGTAGCCGTCGCCGGTACCGGTGAACACCAGGTTGCCCTTGGTGGCGAGCACGCCGGCCCACAGCGGCAGACGCTCCTTGTGTTCCCAGGCGACCTTGCCGGTGGTCGGGTTCATCGCGCGCAGGATGCCGACGTGGTCGTCGAACAGGCGCTTGATGCGGAAGCCCATGCCCAGGTAGGCGGAGCCCTTCTTGTAGTGCGCCTCTTCGGCCCAGTAGTCCTCTTTCCAGTGGTTGGCCGGGACGTAGAACAGACCGGTGTCCTGGCTGTAGGCCATCGGGTTCCAGTTCTTGCCACCGAGGAAGGGTGGGGAGACTTCGACCACTTCACCCTTGCTTTCGCCAGGCTTGGGCTTCGGCGGACGCTGGCCTTCGTTTTCTACCGGGCGACCGGTTTCCAGATCGATGTGGCTGGCCCAGGTGATCTTGTCGACGAAGGGGAAGGCGTTCTTCAGCTTGCCGTTGGCGCGATCGACCACGTAAAAGAAACCGTTGCGGTCGGCGTGAGCGGTGGCCTTGGTGACCTTGCCGTCCTTGTCCTTGTAGTCGAACAGCACCAGCTCGTTGTTGCCGGAGAAGTCCCAGGCATCGTTCGGGGTGTGCTGGTAGAACCACTTCACTTCGCCGGTGGTCGGGTCGACGCCGACCTGGCCGGAGGTGTACAGGCTGTCGTAGTCCTTGGGATTGCCGCCGTCGGCGGTACGCGCCCAGCCGTTCCACGGCGCGGGGTTGCCGGCACCGATGATGATGGTATTGGTTTCGGCATCGAAGCTGGCGCTCTGCCACGGCGCACCGCCGCCCTGGCTCCAGGCTTCCTTCTTGCCGGTCGGATGGTTGGGATCATCCGGCCAGCTCGGCGCCTTGATGTCGCCGGTCGGGGTGCTGTCCTTGCCGTTCAGGCGGCCCATGTGGCCTTCGACGAACGGACGCATCCAGACCTCTTCGCCGGTGTCCGGGTCGCGGGCGAACAGGCGGCCGACCACGCCGAATTCGTCGCCGGAGCTGCCATGGATCAGCAGCACTTTGCCGGTCTTGCCGTCTTTGACGATGGTTGGGGCGCCGGTCATGGTGTAGCCGGCGGAGTGATCACCGAATTTCTTGTTCCAGACGACCTTGCCGGTGTCCTTGTTCAGCGCCACGACACGGGCGTCGAGGGTACCAACGTAGATCTTGTCGCCATAGATGGCGGCGCCGCGGTTGACCACGTCGCAGCACGGACGGATGTCATCGGGCAGGCGATGGCTGTAGGTCCACAGGCGTTTGCCGGTCTTGGCGTCGAGGGCGAATACCCGCGAGTAGGAACCGGTCACATAGACCACGCCGTCATGGATGATGGCCTGAGATTCCTGGCCACGCTGTTTCTCGTCACCGAAGGAGTAGCTCCACGCCGGGGTGAGCTTGAACACGTTCTCGGCGTTCACCTGAGCCAATGGGCTCCAGCGTTGGGCGTTGGTGCCCATGCCGTACTGCAGCACGTTGGTGGTGGTGGTGTGGTCGTTGGCAATGTCTTCCCAGGTGACCGGCTTGGCGGACGCGCCCTGGCTCAGCGCCAGGCCGCCGGCCAGCATCAATGCAAGCGCCAGGGGGCGCGGGGTGCTGGGTAGGTTTCTTGTTGTCATCGTTGTGCTTCCCATTGGAGGTGGTAGGTCGCTGCCGGGCATCTCTACGAACTGTCTGCGTGTCATCGCTGACGCTTTAGAGATGCCCTGCAGTGGCAAGCCGATGGTGGAACCCGGCCGCCTCGACGCCTACGGAAAAACTCCCGCCTTTGCCGGGAGGATTTCCCGGTTGGGGCATGACTTGGCCTTGCTGCCAAGGCATCGACAAAACCCCCACCCAAGCCCTACTACCAAGGGACTAGAGCGCGACCACCAAAGCAGCATTCGGCGCTTTGCGCGGCCTTTCTAAGATGGTCGTCACGAGCTCTGTATGGGCTGTCTTGCGTGCATTAGATGAGGTCCTAGCCATGAACAAGAAGATCCAAACCACCTTGGCGCTGGTGTTGCTCGCCGCGTCGACCACTCTCTGGGCGCACGGTGACGTGGTACCGCAAGCGGTCAATACCGACGGCCTGGAGCCGCTGGGTGAGGAATGGCTGGACGAGAACCCCTACCGTGGCAACCCGCGTGCCATCGAAATCGGTTCCTCGGCTTACAACCAGAACTGCGCTGCCTGCCATGGCCTGGAAGCCAAATCTGGTGGTATCGCTCCGGATTTGCGTCTGCTGGAGCCGGGTGCCATGGGTGACGAATGGTTCAAGGAGCGGGTGATCAACGGTGCGGTGCGCGATGGCCGCGTGTACATGCCGAAGATGGCCAACTTCCTCAGCCAGGAAGCCCTGTGGGCGGTGCGCAGTTATCTGGAGAGCGTGCACGTCGAGGAGTGAGGCTCGATGATAAATCTGCTGCGCTCGGTATCTCGCACTTCGGTGGTGCTCGCAATGCTCATGTATTTCAATACATTCCGCTTGCTGTGCTCCAGCGAAGCGCGACCTGCCATCGCTCGCGACGATTGCTTCACCAGCTCTCGTACCATGCGCCGGCTGATCCTGTTATGCAGCCTGCTGCTGTGCCTGGGTACCGCCCAGGCACAGGTACGCGACTTCGACCGCATCACCGAGTCGGGCACCTTGCGAGTGGCGCTGTACCAGAACTTCCCGCCGTACAGCTACGAACAGGACGGCCAGCCGCGTGGCGTCGACTACGAACTGGCCAAGGCGTTGGCCGAAGGGCTCGGCCTGAAGCTGGAACTGATCTGGGCGCCGCCGGGAGAAAAGCTCGACGACGACTTGCGCGACTACATCTGGCGTGGCCGGGTGACCGCGCAAGGGCAACTGGCCGATCTGATGCTGCGCGTGCCCTACGACCGTGACTACGCGCAGATGCGCAACGAACTGGGCGAGCTGGTCAACGAGCGGGTGGTGATGTTCGGCCCCTATCAGCGCGAGCGCTGGCAACTGGCGTTCGATCGCCGTCGCCTGCCCGAGGTGCCGAGCATCGTCGCGCTGCGCCAGCACCCGGTCGGGGTGGAAGTGGAGAGTGTGCCGTCGTTCTACTTGAGTTCGGTGCAGGGCGGCATGCTCAGCCAGGAAACCCGTCACTACCCGACGCCGAGCCTGGCCTTTGCCGCCATGCAGGGCGGGGAGGTGGACGCGGTGATGGCGCTGCGCGGCGAGGTGGACTGGTTGGTGCACGAGGCGGGTGACCCGCAGCTGGCGCTGGCCGAAAACGCCTACCCGGACATGGGCCGGCAGATATGGGAAATCGGCATGGCGGTGCACGAAACCAACCGTCAGCTTGCCTATGCCCTGGAAGAACAGCTGGAAACCCTGATTCTCGACGGCTCGCTCGAACGCCTGTATGCGCGTTATGGCCTGCGTTACGAGAAGCCTGAACAATACCAATAGGGTGCCTCTAAAAACGTAGGCGAGGCAGCCAGCGCACGGCGCAACGACCAAAGGGAGTAACAGCCAAGGGCTGGCCCGAAGGGTGAGCGCCAGCGAATCAAACAGGCGAAAAAGCGCAGTTTACAAGCTGTAAATGAGCATTTTGATCGGACTCGCGCACGAGCCTGTCTTTAACGCAGCGATGGCAGCGCACGACTGCATGGATGCAGGAGGTAGAGCGACGCAGGAAGCTAAAGCCGAGTTAGTTTTTAGAGGTGCCCGATAGCGGTTTCAGCCGTAGCGGAGGTGAACGATGGATTGGCGTAGCTTGGTGTTGCTGGCCCTGTTTGCCTGGGCCTGGGAGGCGCGGGCAGCCGCGCCCGATCCGGTCACTTCGGTGATGTGGGACTACTACCACCAGCGCCTGCTGAACGGGGAGGCCTTCGTCTTCGACGACAAGATTCGTCTCGAGGTGCCGCCTTTTGCCGAAGATGCACGCCAGGTGCCGATCCAGATCGACGCCAGCGCCTACCGCGGCAAGGTCAAGCGCATCCTGGCCTGGGCCGAACTCAATCCGATCCCGCGCATTCTCGACTTCTCCCCCGGCGAGCAGTTGGAGCCGAGCCTGGCCATTCGCATTCGCGTCGAGCAGGCTACGCCGATTCGCGCGGCGGTACTGACCGACGACGGTATCTGGCATATCGGCTCGGCACGTGTCGAGGCGGCTGGCGGCGGTTGTACCGCACCCAGTGTGGTGCGTGCCGAAGCCGGCTGGGAGGAGCGCCTCGGCCAGGTGCTGGGCAAGCGCTTCGTGCGCGGCGAGGACAGCCGCCTGCGTCTGCAGGTCTCGCATCCGATGGATAACGGCCTGATTGGCGGCATTCCCGAGTTCTACATCGAAGAGGCCGAGCTACGTGGTGCCGATGGCCAGGTGCTGGGGCGCATCGAGCTGTTCCCGGCGGTCAGCGAGAACCCGACGCTTACCTTCGACTTGCGTGGTGACCAACACGCGGAGCTGTGGTTGCGCGACAACAACGGCAACGAATTCCAGGCCGAGTTCTGAGAACCGGCCGGTAGGGTGCGCCGTGCGCACCCATCATTTCCAAGGCACTTCTGAACATGTAGGCGAGGCCGCCAGCGCGAGGCAAAACCAGGCGAGATGGTCGGATTCACCACGATCCTGGTTTTAACGCAGCGCTGGCAACGCCGGTGGTTCTTAGAGGTGCCCTCTAGGGGGCTTCCATGCGCTGGATACTATTGCTGACCTGCTTGCTCGCCAATCTGGCCCAGGCCGCGCTCGACTATCGGCTCGAACCCCGGCAGATCGCCGATGGAGTGTGGCTGGTGGAAGGCAGCACCGACAATTTCGCAGCGGACAACGGCGGCAACATCGTCAACGTGGGCTTTATCGAAACCGCTGACGGCGTGGTGGTGATCGATACCGGCCCGTCGCGCCGCTACGGCGAGGCACTGCGTCAGAGCATCGAGAAAACCACCGGCAAACCGGTGGTGCGCGTACTGCTGACTCACCATCATCCGGATCATGTACTGGGCAACCAGGCTTTCGCTGGTGTGCCCATCGCCGCGTTGCCAGGCACTACGAAGCTGCTGGCCGAGCAGGGCGATGCCATGGCGGAGAACATGTACCGCCTGGTGGGCGACTGGATGCGCGGCACCGAGGTCGTGTTGCCCAGCGAAGAAGTGCGCGAAGGCATGCTGGAGATCGGCGGCAGGCGTCTACAGTTGTTGGCGCTACACGGCCACACCGGCGCCGACCTAGCGATTCTCGATGAGCGTACGGGTGTGCTGTTCGCGGGCGATCTGCTGTTCTACCAGCGTGCGCTCACCACGCCGAACAGCCCTGGTCTGGATGTGTGGCTGGCCGATCTGGATCGCCTCGAAGCGATGCCCTGGAAGCAGATCGTGCCCGGTCATGGGCCGTTGACCACGGATGCTGCGCCTTTCACGCAGATGCGCGACTACCTGGGCTGGCTCGATGGCTTGCTGCGCCAGGGGGCGGAGCAGGGCGCGGAGATGAACGAACTGATCCGCGCGCCGATTCCCGAGCGTTTCGCCCAGGTCAATCTGTCGCGCTACGAGCTGATCCGCAGCGTCAGCCATCTCTACCCGAGCTACGAGCGCAACGCCATGGGGCGGGTTGATCGTTAACGTTCGAGATTTGAGGGGCTCTCGGTGCGCACGGCGCACCCTACGACGAGTGATCGCCGGCCCGTAGGGTGCGCCGTGCGCACCGAATGTGATGGATGTGTAAGCCAAGGAGGGTGTACCGGGCGGCGATCCGTTTGCGAAGCAGTACGCCGTTGGATCTGTGAGGCTCCGAAGATTGGTGGACTGTTCGCTGCGCTACGAGTGGTCGGCGTTCCGATCCACTAGATCTCTTCATCGTCACGAATCAGCACGTAATGGCGGCCGTGCTCGGTTTCTTCGTGGTCGTAGACGTAATACATCACCACTTCGCCCGGGCTCGATTGCACGGCTACGTAGTCGCCGCTGTCGGCCATGAAGAATGCCTTGGTCGCAGGCTTGGCTTCGCATTCGATATGGGCCATGACGAAATGGGTGGGGTCTTCTTCGCCAAAGTAGTCCTCGCGCTGGTGCGCATCCCAGTCAACTGGGGGCTCGAAGGCTCCGAGGAAAAGAACCTTGGCGTCGCCCAGATCCTGCTCTTCAGCGTCCGGATCCTGCTCGTCGGGGCGATAGACGGTGCAGTCCAGCGCATCGGGATGATTGAGGGTTTCCTGGCGAGGATGGGGCACGGGCGTCTCCGATCAATGTGTGCGAGCGGCCAAGTGTCGGGCAAAGCGCTGGCCGCCGCAATCGCCGTAGAACCTGCCCGGCGTGGCTGCTGACGAAGGCTTACTGCAGGCTGAGGACTTCACCTCGTTCCTGAATCCACTCGTCATGGCTCGGCGCGGCCTGTTCGCCGCTCATGCGATGGATGATCTCGAAGTAATGTTGCTTGAGCGTGTCACGCATGATCTGTTCGCGTTTGCGTACACGTACGGCGTAGATGCTCTGCAGGTTCTGGTGGTCGAAGCCGCGCCATTGCTGCTCGTCCTTGAGCAATTGATAGCTGTGATCTTCCAGGGCTGCGATGAGGGCTTCGCTGTCGGTGCTGGCGCTGCGCCGCACGGCATCGCCCCACTGCTGAACGATGGTGTAGGCGGAGGCGGCGGTAGCGCCCGGGTATTCCTGATGCGCTTGGAGGTAGTGCTCGACGAAGCGCTGGCCTTCGCTGCTGTTTTCCAGCTTGGGCGTATCCCATGTCCAGGTTTCGGTGCCGATCACGTCCTCCATTACTTGCGGGCCGACCTGTTGTACCAGGCTCTTGGTCAGGTTCGGCACGATGATCTGCATGCGCTGTTTGAGGCCCATGTTGTGGGCCATGCGCATGCTGCGTTGCAGGTTGTCGCCGAGCAGGGCCAATACCAGGACGTCGGCGCCGCTGGCGGCAGCCTTGTCCAGGGCTGCTCGGTACTGTTCGCGGCGCACAGGGCCTTGGGGCAGGGCGCTGCGACCGTGGCGTGCGCGATCGGCGCTGCCGGTGGCCAGACGCAGCGTCTGCTCGATGCTGCGTCCCCAGGCATCGTCGATGAGGATGTAGTGATAACGCTGGCGCGGCAGATGCCAGGACAGGTATTCGCCGAGCACACGAGCGCTCATCCAGGCACTGCTGGACTCGCGAAACAGATGGCGCTGCCCGGCCTGGCCGGTGACCTCGTTGGCGTAGCCCAGCGTGGCGAAATACAGCAGGCCCAGCTCGCGAGCGCGTTGCCCGGCGGCGATGGCCTCTTCGCTGGTGGCGCCACCAAAGACCATGCGTGCGCCCTGACTCGCGAAGTGCTCGACGTTGCGTGTGGCCTGAGCCGCATCGGAGTCGGTGTTTTCGCTGAGTAGTTCCAGCGGCTGGCCGAGCAGGCCACCTTGCTGGTTGATCGTTTCTACGGCGAGCAGGGCGCCGCGACGCAGTTCCAGACCTTCGTCCTTGTAGTTGCCGGTACGTGGGTAGTTGAGGCCGATCTTCAGGCTTTCGGCTTGCACCTGGCCCCATAGCGCTGCCAGCAGCAATGCGATCAGAACACGTCCCATGGGCATTCTCCTTGTAGGTTGGGAGGTGCCTTTCTACGGGGCGTGGCATCGGTTCACCATGGGCTTTTGGTGCCATCCGGCTGCTACTTGCGATGCCTGTTCCAGGCTGCTGGGCCGTCGGCAGCAGTGCAGGTATTGCTACCAAGGAATGAGGAAAATCGGCTGGGGGTGCAATTGTTGGCATGGCTGGGTGAGCCAAGAATTTGCGGCAGACCGGGAAATTTTCCCGGCAATAACAATGAACCCGCAGAGGTAGCCGCAATGAAACACACCGGTCTTCGCCAGCCCTTACTCCTCACCGCGCTGTGCGCGGCAATGCTGATGCCCTCCGCCGCCGCGCTGGCGGTCACCGACGCCGAGATTCTCAAGGACGCCACCACCACCGATCAGATCGTCACCAACGGCCTCGGTCTGCAGGGCCAGCGCTACAGCCCGCTGAGCATCCTCAACGACAAGAACGTCAAGGAGCTGCGCCCGGTCTGGACCATGTCCTTCGGTGGCGAGAAGCAACGTGGCCAGCAGGCTCAACCGCTGATCAAGGATGGCGTGATGTATGTCACCGCCTCCTATTCGCGGGTGTTCGCCGTCGATGCGCGTACCGGTCGTGAACTGTGGCAGTACGAAGCGCGCCTGCCGGATGACATCCGTCCCTGCTGCGACGTGATCAACCGTGGTGTCGCGCTGTACGACGATCTGGTGATCTTCGGCACCCTCGATGCCAAGCTGGTGGCGCTGAACAAGGACACCGGCAAGGTGGTCTGGCGCAAGAACGTCGCCGACCACAAGGCAGGCTACTCCATCACCGCGGCACCGCTGGTGGTCAATGGCAAGCTGATCACCGGCGTCTCCGGTGGTGAGTTCGGCGTGGTCGGCAAGGTCGAGGCCTATGATCCGAAGAACGGCGAGCTGTTGTGGAGCCGCCCGACTGTGGAAGGCCACATGGGCTACGTCTACAAGGACGGCAAGGCGATCGAGAACGGCATCAGCGGTGGCGAAGCCGGCAAGACCTGGCCGGGCGACCTGTGGAAGACCGGCGGCGCCGCGCCCTGGCTGGGCGGTTATTACGACGCTGACACCAACCTGCTGTTCTTCGGCACCGGTAACCCGGCACCGTGGAACTCGCACCTGCGCCCTGGCGACAACCTCTATTCGTCCTCGCGCCTGGCGCTGAACCCGGATGACGGCAGCATCAAGTGGCACTTCCAGACCACCCCGCACGACGGCTGGGACTTCGACGGCGTCAACGAGCTGATCTCCTTCGACTACCAGGAGGGCGGCAAGACCGTGAAGGCTGCGGCCACCGCCGACCGTAACGGCTTCTTCTACGTGCTCGACCGCACCAACGGCAAGTTCATCCGCGGCTTCCCCTTCGTCGACAAGATCACCTGGGCCAAGGGTCTGGACAAGAATGGCCGTCCGATCTATGACGACAGCAACCGTCCCGGCTCGCCGAGCGCGAAGGAGAAGGGCAAGAGTGTGTTCTCCGCGCCAGCCTTCCTCGGCGCTAAGAACTGGATGCCCATGGCCTACAGCCAGGACACTGGTCTGTTCTACGTACCGTCCAACGAGTGGGGCATGGATATCTGGAACGAGGACATTGCCTACAAGAAGGGCGCGGCCTATCTGGGTGCCGGTTTCACCATCAAGCCGCTCAACGAGGAGTACATCGGCGTGCTGCGCGCCATCGATCCGAAGACCGGCAAGGAAGTCTGGCGTCACAAGAACTACGCGCCGCTGTGGGGCGGTGTGCTGACCACCAAGGGCAACCTGGTGTTCACCGGCAACCCGGAAGGCTACCTGCAAGCCTTCAACGCCAAGACTGGCGAGAAGGTCTGGGAATTCCAGACCGGCTCGGGCGTGATCGGCTCGCCGGTGACCTGGGAAATGGACGGCGAGCAGTACGTATCAGTGCTGTCCGGCTGGGGTGGTGCCGTACCGCTGTGGGGCGGCGAGGTCGCCAAGCGCGTCAAGCACCTGAACCAGGGCGGCATGCTGTGGACCTTCAAACTGCCGAAGGAACTGGTGGCCAAGCACTGATCGTTTGAGGCGCCAGACGGTGGCCGGACTCTGTCCGGCCATCGTCGTTTCAGGCGCAGCGAGCTGCTTCGAAATGCCACGGGCGAATTTTCGCACTTGGGAACGCAAGACCAGGCGAACGGGTCTAGCCTTTAGCTTCCATAGCCTCGTGCCTCGCTGCCAAAGGCCCGTGCCAGACCGCTCTTGCCGCTCTACTACCAAATGACGAGGCGATTTGTGCCATGGGCGCATACCGAGGTCGCAGGGGGCTTCCTAAGATCGAACCATGACTCGTTCCACCTATTGGGGACGGGCTCCGACAACAAGAGAGGTCAGCATCATGATTTACGCGAAACCGGGTACCGCAGGCGCCGTCGTTACCCTCAAACCGCGCTACGGCAACTACATCGGTGGTGAGTTCGTCGCCCCGCTCAGTGGTCAGTACTTCACCAACACCAGCCCGGTCGATGGCTCGGTGATCGCCGAATTCCCCCGTTCCAACGCCGCCGACATCGACAAGGCGCTGGACGCCGCGCACGCTGCCGCCGATGCCTGGGGCAAGACCTCGGTGCAGGAGCGTTCGCACATTCTGCTGAAGATCGCCGACCGCATCGAAGCCAACCTCGAACTGCTGGCCGTGGCCGAAACATGGGACAACGGCAAGGCCGTGCGTGAGACGCTGAACGCCGACGTGCCGCTGGCCGCTGACCACTTCCGCTACTTCGCTGGCTGCATCCGCGCCCAGGAAGGCAGCACCGCCGAGATCAACGAAGGCACCGTGGCCTATCACTTCCACGAGCCACTGGGCGTGGTCGGGCAGATCATCCCGTGGAACTTCCCGCTGCTGATGGCCGCCTGGAAACTGGCCCCGGCGCTGGCTGCCGGCAACGCCGTCGTGCTCAAGCCGGCCGAGCAGACGCCGCTGTCGATCACGCTCTTCGTCGAGCTGATCGGCGACCTGCTGCCGCCGGGCGTGCTCAATATCGTTCAGGGCTTCGGCCGCGAAGCCGGTGAGTCGCTGGCCACCAGCAAGCGCATCGCCAAGATCGCCTTCACCGGCTCCACCCCGGTGGGCTCGCACATCATGAAGTGCGCCGCCGAGAACATCATCCCGAGCACCGTCGAGCTGGGTGGCAAATCGCCGAACATCTTCTTCGCCGACATCATGAACGCCGAGCCGGCCTTCATCGAGAAAGCCGCCGAAGGTCTGGTGCTGGGCTTCTTCAACCAGGGCGAGGTGTGCACCTGCCCGTCGCGCGCACTGGTGCAGGAGTCGATCTACGACGCCTTCATGGTCGAAGTGCTGAAGAAGGTCAAACAGATCAAGCGTGGCAACCCGCTGGACACCGAGACGATGGTCGGCGCCCAGGCTTCGCAGCAGCAGTACGACAAGATCCTCAGCTACCTCGAAATCGCTCAGCAGGAAGGCGCCCAGGTGCTCACCGGCGGTGCTGCCGAGCAGCTGCAAGGTGATCTGGCCAGCGGCTATTACATCCAGCCGACCCTGCTCAAGGGCAGCAACAAGATGCGCGTGTTCCAGGAAGAGATCTTCGGCCCGGTGATCGGTGTGACCACCTTCAAGGACGAAGCCGAGGCCCTGGCCATCGCCAACGACACCGAGTTCGGCCTGGGCGCCGGCGTGTGGAGCCGCGACATGAACGTCGCCTACCGCATGGGCCGTGCGATCAAGGCTGGCCGCGTATGGACCAACTGCTACCACCTGTACCCGGCGCATGCTGCCTTCGGCGGCTACAAGAAGTCCGGGGTCGGGCGTGAAACCCACAAGATGATGCTTGACCACTACCAGCAGACCAAGAACCTGCTGGTGAGCTATGACATCAATCCGCTCGGCTTCTTCTGATAGCCAGCACACGATCTGCTGCGCGTCGGCCCTACTGCGTTAGAAACAGGCTCGAAATGCTCATGTACAAAAGTACACTCCGCTTTCTCACCTGTTTCTGCCTTGTAGGTCTCTAGCTCGCAAGATCGTGAGCAGGCTCCGTATTAACCGCGGTGCGCTTGCTCCGGCGCGCCGCCTTTTGCCAGGCGAAGAACCCTACCCGGGTGGATCTGCGGGCAGCCATGGGCCTGAACGGCAGCAGATCCTTATCGCGACGCGGCTTCGGCCGCGTTTTTTATTGGTCGCTATCCGCGCCTGCGTGCGGGTTGCTGAATCGTTGCTGGAAATGTCATCCGAACCTTTCCGCCTGGCAATGTCCCAATACTGGAGGGAGGTGTTGGTGCGCGTAGGAAACGCGGGCCGTCCAGGCTCATGCGTTACCTACCAATGCCAGCCAAATCTCCTCCCAAAGTACCATTTGGCCGCCTGCCTGGCGGGGGCTTAATGGAGTTGCCGGAATGCCCCGGCTCAATAACAAGAGGACCGCACCATGTGGACTAAACCCGCCTACACCGATCTGCGTATTGGCTTCGAAGTGACGATGTATTTCGCCAACCGTTGATCGCTCCTGGCCCCGGCTCGTCCGGGGCATCCCCGCTGGTGATTTCCATGCATATCCAGATTCTCGGCTCCGCCGCTGGCGGTGGCTTCCCCCAGTGGAACTGCAACTGCCGCAACTGCCGTGGCGTGCGGGCCGGTACGCTGCGGGCGCAGCCGCGCACGCAATCGTCCATCGCCATTTCCGATGACGGCGAGCAGTGGATTCTGTGCAACGCCTCGCCAGACATCCGCGCGCAGATCGAGGCCTTCCCGGCACTGCAACCGGCACGCAAGCTGCGTGATACGGCGATTGCCGGCATCGTTCTGCTCGACAGCCAGATCGACCACTGCACCGGCCTGCTGACCCTGCGCGAAGGCTGTCCGCACCAGGTCTGGTGTACCGATATGGTGCATCAGGATCTGACCAGCGGCTTTCCGCTGTTCAATATGCTCAGCCACTGGAACGGCGGCTTGCAGCACCGTCTGATCGAGCTGGATGCCGAACCTTTCAGCATTCCCGCCTGCCCGGCACTGAGCATTACCGCCATCGCTTTGCGCAGCAGCGCGCCGCCTTATTCGCCACACCGGGGCAACCCGCACCCGGGCGACAACATCGGCCTGTTCATCGAGGACAGTCGCAGCGGCCGCAGCCTGTTCTACGCCCCCGGTCTCGGCCAGGTGGATGAGCACCTGTTGAGCTGGATGCGTCGCGCCGATTGCCTGCTGGTGGACGGCACGCTGTGGCGCGATGACGAGATGCGTGTGTGCGAAGTGGGCGACAAGCTCGGCAGCGAGATGGGCCACCTTTGCCAGAGCGGCCCGGGCGGCATGATCGAGGTGCTCGACGGTCTGTCGTCCGCGCGCAAGATCCTCATTCATATCAACAACACCAACCCGATTCTCGACCTGGATTCGCCCGAGCGCGCCGAATTGGACGCGCACGGCATCGAGGTCGCGTTCGATGGCATGAGCATCAGTCTGTAGGGTGTGCGGGGCCGCTTAGGCTGTGCGCACCAGGACTCCAGATGGCTAGCACTGGTGCGCACGGCGCACCCTACGACAATTCGTACCGGAGTGTCTTGATGAGCCAACCTGCCATGAGCCCTGCCGAATTCGAGCAGGCGCTGCGCGCCAAGGGCGCGCTGTACCACATTCATCATCCGTTCCACCGCGCCATGTACGAAGGGCGCGCCACCCGCGAGCAAATTCAGGGCTGGGTGGCCAATCGTTTCTACTACCAGGTCAACATCCCGCTGAAGGATGCGGCGATCATGGCCAACTGCCCGGATCGTGAGACGCGCCGCGAGTGGATTCAACGCATTCTCGACCACGACGGTGCGCCGGGTGAGGAGGGCGGTATCGAGGCCTGGCTGCGCCTGGCCGAGTCGGTCGGCCTCGACCGCGAGCAGGTGCTGTCGCAGGAGCTGGTGCTGCCCGGCGTGCGCTTCGCCGTCGACGCCTACGTCAACTTCGCCCGCCGTGCGAGCTGGCAGGAAGCGGCCAGCAGTTCGCTGACCGAGCTATTCGCCCCGCAGATCCACCAGTCGCGCCTGGATGCCTGGCCGCAGCACTACCCATGGATCGATGCCACTGGCTACGACTACTTCCGCAAGCGCCTGAAAGAAGCGCGCCGTGATGTCGAGCATGGCCTGCGTATCACCCTCGAGCACTACCGCACCCGCGAAGCCCAGGAGCGCATGCTGCAGATCCTGCAGTTCAAGCTGGACATCCTGTGGAGCATGCTCGATGCCATGAGCATGGCCTATGAGCTGCAACGCCCGCCGTATCACACGGTGACGGCCGAGCGCGTCTGGCATCGGGGGATTGCGCTATGAACCGCAATGCGTCGGTGCGCATGGCGCACCCTACAAAGGGCTCAACCGTAGGGTGCGCCGCGCGCACCAGTTTGGAGTCAGAAGCATGACCGCCGCCATCCTGCCCCATATCCCCGCCATCCGCCGCGGCTTCCGTCTGCAGTTCGAGCCGGCCCAGGGCTGCCACGTACTGCTCTACCCGGAAGGCATGATCAAGCTCAACGACAGTGCCAGCGAGATTCTCCAGCAGGTCGACGGCAAGCGTTCGGTGGCCGAGATCATCGGCAACCTGCACCAGCGCTTCCCGGACGTGCCGGGCATCGACGAAGACATCCTCGCCTTCATGGAGGTGGCCCATGCTCAGTTCTGGATCGAGCTTCGCTAAGGCCGGCCATGAAGCCGGGCCGCCGTTGTGGCTCTTGGCTGAGCTGACTTACCGCTGCCCGCTGCAATGCCCGTACTGCTCCAACCCGCTGGATTTCGCCAAGCAAGGCGCCGAGCTGTCGACCGCCGAGTGGATCGAGGTGTTTCGCCAGGCCCGTGAGCTGGGCGCGGCACAGCTGGGCTTTTCCGGCGGTGAGCCGCTGGTGCGCCAGGATCTCGCCGAGCTGATCGCGGCGGCGCGCGGGCTGGGCTACTACACCAACCTGATCACCTCCGGTATCGGCCTGACCGAGGCGCGTATCGCCGAGTTTGCCGATGCCGGGCTGGATCATATCCAGATCAGCTTCCAGGCCGCCGATGAGGAGGTGAACAACCTGCTGGCCGGCTCGAAGAAGGCCTTCGCGCAGAAGCTGGCCATGGCTCGTGCAGTCAAGGCTCACGGCTATCCGATGGTGCTCAACTTCGTCACTCACCGACACAACATCGACAATATCGAGCGCATCATTGAGCTGTGCCTGGAGCTGGAGGCGGACTTCGTCGAACTCGCCACCTGCCAGTTCTACGGTTGGGCCGAGCTCAACCGCGCAGGGCTGCTGCCGACCCGCGCGCAGCTCGAACGCGCCGAGCGCATCACCAACCAATGGCGCGACAAGCTGGCGGCCGAGAATCACCCGTGCAAGCTGATCTTCGTCACCCCGGATTACTACGAGGAGCGCCCCAAGGCCTGCATGAACGGCTGGGGCAACCTGTTCCTCGACATCACCCCGGACGGTACGGCGCTGCCTTGCCACAGCGCGCGGCAACTGCCGGTGCAGTTTCCCAATGTGCGCGAGCACAGCATCGAGCACATCTGGCGGCATTCCTTCGGTTTCAACCGCTTCCGTGGTGATGACTGGATGCCCGAGCCCTGTCGTTCGTGCGACGAGAAGCACAAGGACTTTGGCGGTTGTCGCTGCCAGGCCTTCATGCTCACCGGCGATGCCAGCGCGGCTGACCCGGTGTGTAGCAAGTCGGCTCATCACGGTGTGATTCTCGCGGCCCGCCAGCAGGCCGATGAGGCGCCACTGGGCATGGACGCACTGCAATACCGCAACGAGAAGGCCTCGCGAATCATATGCAAAGCGTAGGGTGCGCCGTGCGCACTGGTTCTGACGCGACCTGGAGCGCCGAGCAAGCTGCAGCGGCCAGCGCCGACTTCGCTGAACTGCACGCTGCCCACGGCGGCGTGCTATGGGTGGCGTTCGACCCTGCTCTGGCGCGTTGCGGGCTGTTCTTCTGCCGTGACGGTGTTGTCAGTGAACTGACGCCGCCGGGGTTCTCCGTGCGTAGCCGCGTCTACGAGTACGGTGGCGGCGCCTGCTGTGCCACGGAGCATGGGGTGGCGTTCGTCAATGAAAACGACCAGCAGATTTACCATCTGTTGATGACGCACCCATCCGTAGGAGCGGCTTCAGCCGCGATTTCTCATGATTCACCAGGCATCGCGGCTGAAGCGCAATGCCGCCCAGTCGCTCCCACGAACAATGAACCGCTGGCGCTGACGGCGCGCGCCAGCTGCCGCTATGGCGACCTGGCATTCGTACCCACCTGGCAGGCGTTGCTGGCCGTTGAGGAAAGCCATGAGACGGGCGCGGTGGTGCATCGCCTAGTGCGCATCGGACTCACCGGCAAGCGCGACGTATTGGTCGAGGGCGCCGATTTCTACGCATCGCCGGTGGCCGACTCCACTGGCCAGCGCCTGGCCTGGATCGAGTGGGATCGCCCGCAGCAACCCTGGGTCGCCACGCGCCTGTGCCTGCGCGAGTCCGGCGAACGCACTCGGGGGCTGTCAGGTGAGGCGGGGGATCGATCCCTGCAGCAGCCACGCTTCGATGCACAGGGCCGGCTGTGGGTGTTGAGCGATCAAGCCGGTTGGTGGCAACCCCAGTGCGTCGATGAGGGAACCATGCTGGATGCTGCGCCCTTTGATCACGCCTCAGCTCCCTGGCAACTGGGAGGCAGAACTTACCTGCCGCTGGAGAATGGCGAGCTGCTGCTAACGCGTTTCGAGCAAGGCAAAGGCGTTCTGGTAGGGTGCGCTGCGCATACCAGCGATTTTGGCGGCAACACAATTGGTGCGCACGGCCTGGGCGGCCCCACGACACCCTACCCAAAGGCAGAGCGGCGGTTGGCCGAAGGGTTTACGCGTTTCCGTAGCCTGGCTGCCGACAACGAGCATTTCTACTGCATTGCTGCCGCACCGGATCGCCTGCCGGCAGTGCTCGCCATCCGCCGCAGCGATGGCGCGTTGCGCATATTGGCTGGTGGTGAGCAGCCGTTGCGTGAAGCACAGCTATCACGACCTCAGCCTTTCAACTGCATGGTGGGTGAGGACGAACGCTGCTACGGCTTTTTCTACTCGCCGGCTCCAACCGGGGAGCGCCCACCACTGGTGATCTTCCTGCACGGCGGCCCGACCTCGGCCTGCTACCCGGTGTTCGATCCGCGTATCGCCTTCTGGACGCTGCGCGGCTACGCGGTGCTCGACCTCAACTACCGTGGCAGCAGCGGTTATGGTCGCGACTATCGCTTGCGTCTGGCCGGCCAGTGGGGCGAGCTGGAGGTGCAGGACATTCGCGCCGCCATCGACACGCTGGCCCGCGAGGGGCGTATCGATCCGCAGCGCGTATTCGTACGCGGTGGCAGCGCGGGCGGCTTCAGCGCGCTGCGTGCACTGGTCGAGCTGCCGCAGCTGTGCGGTGGTGCCAGTCTCTACGGCGTCAGCGACCCGCTGGCGTTGCGCCGGCTGACCCACAAGTTCGAGGCGGATTACCTGGGCTGGCTGATCGGCGACCCCGAGCAGGATGCCGCGCGCTACCGGGATCGCACACCCTTGTTGCAGGCCGAGCGGATCAGCGTGCCGGTGATTTTCTTCCAGGGCGCGCTGGATGCCGTGGTGGTGCCGAGCCAGACCGAGTGCATGGTCGAAGCACTGCGCCAGCGTGGTTTGCCGGTGGAATACCACCTGTTCGCCGAAGAACGCCATGGTTTCCGTCAGGCCGCCAACCTGGCCAAAGCGCTGCGCGCCGAACATGCCTTCTATCAGCGCCTGAGCTGATCGCAGGTCGCATTGCATTAACCGGGCAATGCAGTAGGCTGATCGCCATTCCATAACAAGAAATTTCAGGCCGTTGTATGAGCCACGATTTGAATCAGCTACGAAAATTCGTTTCCCCCGAGATCATCTTCGGCGCCGGTTCCCGGCATAACGTCGGCAACTACGCCAAGACCTTCGGTGCGCGCAAAGTGCTGATCGTTTCCGATCCCGGTGTGGTGGCGGCCGGCTGGGCTGGCGATGTCGAGGCCAGCCTGCAGGCTCAGGGCATCGCCTACTGCCTGTACACCAGGGTATCGCCCAACCCGCGCGTGGAAGAGGTGATGGAAGGCGCCGAGCTGTATCGCAGCGAGGGTTGCAACGTCATCGTCGCGGTCGGCGGCGGTAGCCCGATGGACTGCGCCAAGGGCATCGGCATCGTCGTCGCCCATGGCCGCAGCATTCTCGAATTCGAAGGCGTGGACACCATCCGTGTGCCGAGCCCGCCGCTGATCCTGATCCCGACCACCGCCGGCACCTCGGCCGACGTGTCGCAGTTCGTGATCATCTCCAACCAGCAGGAGCGGATGAAGTTCTCCATCGTCAGCAAGGCCGTGGTGCCGGACGTGTCGCTGATCGATCCGGAAACCACGCTGAGCATGGATCCGTTCCTGTCGGCCTGCACCGGCATCGATGCCATGGTGCACGCCATCGAGGCGTTCGTCTCCACCGGCCATGGCCCGCTGACCGACCCGCACGCGCTGGAAGCCATGCGCCTGATCAACGGCAATCTGGTGCAGATGATCGCCAACCCAGGTGATATCGCCCTGCGCGAGAAGATCATGCTCGGCAGCATGCAGGCCGGCCTGGCGTTCTCCAATGCGATTCTCGGCGCGGTGCACGCAATGAGCCACAGCCTCGGTGGTTTCCTCGACCTGCCGCACGGCCTGTGCAATGCCGTGCTGGTCGAACACGTGGTGGCGTTCAACTACAGCGCCGCACCGGAGCGTTTCAAGGTCATTGCCGAGACCCTGGGCATCGACTGCCGCGGGCTCAATCACACGCAGATCCGTCAGCGCCTGGTGGAGCATCTGATCGCCTTCAAACACGCCATGGGCTTCCGCGAGACGCTTGGCCTGCATGGCGTCAGCACCTCGGACATTCCGTTCCTGTCCAGCCACGCGATGGATGATCCATGCATCCTCACCAATCCGCGTGAATCGACCCAGCGTGACGTCGAGGTGGTCTATGGCGAGGCGCTCTGACGAAGCGCTGGCCGGGCTGCTGGGGCTCGGCAGCCAATCGGCGCGCAAGAGCCATTACCCCGAGCTGTTGGCGCGTCTGGAGGAACTGGAAACCGAGCGCAATCGCTATAAATGGCTGTTCGAGCACGCTGTGCACGGCATCATCCAGGCCAGCCTGCAGGACGGCGTGCTGGCGGCCAACCCGGCTATGGCGCGCATGCTCGGTTATGACGACCCGCAACAGGTGCTGTGGTCGTTGGGCGATCTGGCCCGCCACCTGTTCGTGGGCGGCTTCGACGAGCTGGAAGTGATTCGCCAGCGGTTGAGCCAGGGCCAGGCCCTGCTCGGCTACGAAACGCGTTTGCGCCGGCGCGACGGCAGCACCATCGATGTGCTGATGAACCTGCTGCTCAAGCCTGAAGGCGAGGGCGTCTTCGAAGGCTTCGTCGCCGATATCACCGAACGCAAGCAGGCACAGCAGCGTCTGCAACAACTCAATGACGAACTGGAGCGCCGCGTCGCCGCGCGCACCTATGAGCTGCTCGAATCCAACCGCAACCTGCAGCGGCAGATCGAAGAGCGTGAGCGCATCGAACTGGCCCTGCGCGAGGCGCGCGACGCAGCCGAAGCCGCCAACCGCAGCAAGGACAAGTACCTGGCGGCGGCCAGTCACGACCTGCTGCAGCCGCTCAATGCCGCGCGCCTGCTGATTTCCACGTTGCGTGAGCGTGAATTGCCGAGTGCCGAGCAGAACCTGGTCGAGCGCAGTCACCTGGCGCTGGAAGGCGCCGAGGATCTGCTCGCCGACCTGTTGGATATTTCCAAGCTGGATCAGGCCGCGATCAAACCGGATCTCGATGTTTATCGCCTTGAAGAGTTACTCGCGCCGCTGGCTTCGGAGTTCGAAAGCGTGGCCTCGGCCAGTGGTCTGCGCTTACGGGCGCGAATTGCCAATTATGCGGTGCATACCGATTTCCGCCTGCTGACGCGTATCCTGCGCAACTTTCTCAGTAATGCTTGCCGTTACACCGAACGTGGCGGCGTGCTGCTCGGCGCACGGCGGCGTGGCGCTTTCGTCGAGCTACAGGTGTGGGATAGCGGGCGAGGGATCGCCGCGGATCAACTGGACACGATCTTCCTCGAATTCAGCCAGCTGGAGGTCGGGCGGGCGGCCGAGCGCAAGGGCGTCGGTCTGGGCCTGGCCATCGTCGAACGCATCGCCCGCATGCTGGGCTACCCGGTGCAAGTGCGCTCGCTGCCGGGGCGCGGTTCGGTGTTCAGCATCCGCGTGCCGCTGGCGCAGGAGGTTCCACGGCGCCAGGTGCAATCCGTGGCGCAGCCGCTGCTCGGTAATCCCTTGCCGGGTCGGCGCCTGCTGGTGGTCGATAACGAAGTGGACATCCTGCACAGCATGGCCGCACTGCTTGGCCAATGGGGTTGCGAAGTGATCACGGCAGTCGATCTGCCCGAGGCCTTGCAGCGGCTGGAGGGCAGGGCGCCGGAGGTGATCCTGGCGGATTTTCACCTCGATCATGGTGTGCTCGGTTGCCAGGTGATCCAGCAACTGCGTAGCGAATTTTCCAGACCGATCCCGGCACTGATCATCAGCGCCGATCGCAGCGACGCCTGCCGCCGTGATCTGCAGGCCTTGGGGGCTCCGCTGCTGAACAAGCCGGTCAAGCCAGGCAAGCTGCGTGCGGTGCTCAGCCAGCTTCTGATGGATACGTGAACGGCTGCGAATCGGTGGAGTGAACCTGAGCGATTTTGATGCTGTCTATTGGCTACCTCGTCCCTCAGGAGATAACCACAATGACAATTTCCATGAACCCCGTTATGCGTCGTCTGGCCGCGATGACCGCGCTGTTTCACCTGCTGCTGGTGGTACAGATTCCTGCCGCGAACGCGGCGATGGTCGGCACTCACGAGGTGATCGCCGAGCAGCAGCACAAGGTGGATCAGGAGCAGTTGATGGCCATGCTCGATGACGAGCAGGTGAAGGAGAAACTGGTATCCATGGGCGTCGACCGTGATCAGGTCGAGTCGCGTATCGCCAGCCTGACCCCGGCCGAGCTGGCGCAGTTCAACCAGCAGTTGGATCAGGCACCAGCCGGTGCGGGTGTGGTCGGCATCATCGTGTTGTTTCTGGTGATCTTCATCATCACTGATATGCTGTGCGCCACCAACATCTTCAATTTCGTCAAATGCATAAATCGCTGATTCGCCTCTGCTGTATCGCATCGATCGTTCTACTCACAGCCTGCGCTCGCTCTCCGGTGTTATCACCGGTGGGCGAGCGTTTGCCTGAGCGGGTGGAGCTCACCGACGTTCCCTTCTTCCCCCAGGACGCCTACCAGTGCGGCCCGGCCGCCTTGGCTACCATGCTCAACCAGCGTGGTGTGCTGACCACGCCCGGTGCGCTCAAGGACAAGGTCTACATCCCCAGCCGCGAAGGCAGCTTGCAGGTCGAGATGGTCGCCGCCGCGCGCAATCACGAAATGCTGGTGTACCCGTTGCAGCCGCGTCTGGAGGCTGTATTGGCCGAAGTGGCCGCCGGTAATCCGGTGCTGGTGCTGCAGAACCTGGCGTTCGACTTCTACCCGCAATGGCACTTCGCGGTTGTAGTGGGTTATGACCGTCGCGAGCGTACGTTGATTCTGCGTTCGGCGACTACGCGCAGGCTCGAAGACAGCTTCAACAGCTTCGACAGAACCTGGGCACGCGGTGGTCGCTGGGCGGTAGTGACCTTGCCGCCGGAGCGCCTGCCGGCGCAGGCCGACATGCAGGTCTGGATGAAGGCCGCCAACGACCTTGAGCAAACTGGCAATGCCCAGCCGGCGCGGCGCGCCTATCGCCGCGCCGCCGAGGCTTGGCCGGAGCAGTCACTGCCATGGTTTGCCCTGAGCAACAGCCGCTACGCCGATGGTGACCGCAAGGGTGCCGAGCAGGCGTTGCGTGAGAGCCTGAAGCGCGAGCCGGGGTTCGCTGCGGGTTGGTTCAACCTGTCGCAGGTGCTGGGCGAGCAGGGCTGTGCCCGTGAGGCGCAGCAGGCCCAGGCGTGCGCACAGCGTCTGGCGCCGGATGATGAGCGCTTCGCTGCGCCGTCGAAGGTCGGTGGTAGCCCTGGGCAGTGTCAGGCCTTGTCGGTCTGCCCATGATGCACATGAAAACGGCGCCCTCGGGCGCCGTTTTCAGTGGTGTGCAGGATGATCACACGCCGAGCTTGTCACGCAGGGTGTAGTACCAGGCGCCGATGGCGCTGAACGGTACCTGGAAAAGGCGACCGCCCGGGAAGGGGTAGTGCGGCAGGCCGGCGAAGGCATCGAAACGCTCGGCCTGACCACGCAGCGCCTCGGCCAGAACCTTGCCTGCCAGGTGCGTGTAGGTCACGCCATGGCCGCTGCAGCCTTGCGAGTAGTAGATGTTGTCGCCGATGCGACCGACCTGCGGCAGGCGCGAAAGCGTCAGCAGGAAGTTGCCGGTCCAGGCGAAGTCGATCTTCACGTTCTTCAGCTGCGGGAAGGTCTTGAGCATCTTCGGCCGGATGATCGCTTCGATGTTGGCCGGGTCGCGTGCGCCATAGACCACGCCACCGCCGTAGATCAGGCGCTTGTCGCCGGTGAGGCGGTAGTAGTCGAGCAGGTAGTTGCAGTCTTCCACGCAGTAATCCTGCGGCAGCAGGCTGGCAGCCACTTCGTCGGACAGCGGCTCGGTGGTGATCACTTGCGTGCCGCACGGCATCGACTTGGACGCCAACTCCGGCACCAGATTGCCCAGGTAGGCGTTACCTGCGACGACCACGAACTTAGCCTTGATGCGACCTTCCGGGGTGTGCACCACCGGGTTGGCGCCACGCTCGATGCGTGTGGCGGGGGACTGTTCATAGATCACGCCACCCAGCGACTCCACTGCAGCGGCTTCGCCCAGGGCCAGATTCAGTGGGTGGATATGGCCACCGCTCATGTCCAGCATCCCGCCGACATAGTTCTCAGTAGCAACCACTTCGCGAATGCGCTTGGCGTCCATCAGTTCCAGCTGGGTGTGGCCGTAGCGCTCCCAGAGTTTCTTCTGCGATTCCAGGTGGCCCATCTGCTTGCTGGTCAACGCGGCGAATACGCCACCGTCCTTCAGGTCGCACTGGATGTCGTATTTGGCGATGCGCTCACGGATGATGCGGCCACCCTCGAAAGCCATCTGCCCAAGCAATTGCGCCTGCTTGGGGCCGACCGTGCGTTCGATCACGTCGATGTCTCGGCTGTAGCTATTGACGATCTGGCCGCCGTTGCGGCCCGATGCACCAAAGCCGACCTTGGCCGCTTCGACGATGCTCACCTTGAAACCGTTCTCCAGCAGGAACAGTGCAGTGGACAGGCCGGTGTAGCCCGCACCGATGATGCACACATCGGTCTCCACCTCACCTTGCAGAGCAGGGCGTTGCGGGACGGGGTTGGCTGAGGCGGCGTAATAGGATTGTGGATATGCCGTGTGCGCCATCTTGAACCTCTGTTCTTTATTTTTTACGAATGATCCGATGCTACCTGAGTTGAAAATAGCCGGCTAGTGTCCGTGCAAAATATTCAACGATCCTATTTCGATAAAAAATTGGCCTATTTCAGTGAGTTAGCGAAAAAACCTGTTGACGGCCCAAAAGATCTGCGTAGAATGCGCACCCATCGAAGGCACATAGCTCAGTTGGTTAGAGCACCACCTTGACATGGTGGGGGTCGTTGGTTCGAGTCCAATTGTGCCTACCAAATCGATAAAAAGGGGTCGCTAAGCGACCCCTTTTTTATTGCCCGGTTTTGTCGGGTGATGCTTCAGGTTTTTCGTGATTGTTTGTGCGGCCGCTTGTCAGGGCTCAGGCTTTCTGAAAGCATCCGCACTCTTTACTTCCAGTGACTCTGGTTCGGACGCGTTGGCCCTCGGGCTCCTGCCATCGTTAGGTGGGTATACCGCTGAATCGCTTCCTGGCTCATCCCAACCCACGTGACCTTTGGTAGGGGTCACCACTAGGAGAGGAGGCGCCATGCCCATCATTACTCTTCCCGACGGCAGTCAACGTTCGTTCGATCATCCGGTATCCGTGCTGGAGGTCGCTCAATCCATTGGTGCGGGTCTGGCCAAGGCCACCCTGGCTGGCAAGGTAAACGGCAAGCAGGTCGATGCCTGTGACGTGATCGATACCGATGCCACCTTGCAGATCATCACGCCGAAAGACGAAGAGGGGCTGGAGATCATCCGCCACTCCTGTGCTCACCTGGTTGGGCATGCGGTCAAGCAGCTGTACCCGAACGCCAAGATGGTGATCGGTCCGGTCATTGACGAAGGCTTCTATTACGACATTGCGATCGATCGCCCCTTCACTCCGGAAGACATGGCGGCCATCGAAAAGCGCATGGCCGAGCTGATCGACAAGGATTACGACGTCATCAAGAAGATGACGCCGCGTGCCGAGGTCATTGAGCTGTTCAAGTCGCGTGGCGAGGAATACAAGCTGCGCCTGATCGACGACATGCCGGATGAGCAGGCCATGGGTCTGTATTTCCATGAAGAGTACGTCGACATGTGTCGCGGCCCGCACGTGCCTAACACGCGTTTCCTCAAGGCATTCAAACTCACCCGTATTTCCGGCGCCTACTGGCGCGGCGACTCGAAAAACGAGCAGCTGCAGCGGGTTTATGGCACTGCTTGGGCTGACAAGAAGCAGCTGGCTGCTTATATCCAGCGCATCGAAGAGGCCGAAAAGCGCGATCACCGCCGCATTGGCAAGCAGCTGGATCTGTTCCATCTGCAGGAAGAAGCGCCGGGCATGGTCTTCTGGCACCCCAATGGCTGGACTGTCTACCAGGTGCTGGAGCAATACATGCGCCAGGTGCAGCGTGAGCACGGCTATGTGGAGGTGCGTACGCCTCAGGTGGTCGATCGCATTCTGTGGGAGCGCTCCGGTCACTGGTCCAACTACGCCGAGAACATGTTCACCACGGCCTCGGAGAATCGCGACTACGCCGTCAAGCCGATGAACTGCCCGTGCCACGTACAGATCTTCAATCAGGGTCTGAAGTCCTACCGCGACCTGCCACTGCGCCTGGCCGAGTTCGGTGCTTGTCACCGTAACGAGCCGTCTGGCGCGCTGCACGGCATCATGCGTGTGCGTGGCTTCGTGCAGGACGATGCGCATATCTTCTGTACCGAAGAGCAGGTGAAGAAGGAAGCGGCCGACTTTATCAAGCTGACCCTGCAGGTCTATTCGGACTTCGGTTTCACCGATATCGCCATGAAGCTCTCGACTCGCCCGGCCAAGCGCGTGGGTTCCGACGAGTTGTGGGATCGTGCCGAGGGGGCGCTGGCTGAGGCGCTGAATGAATCAGGCCTGGCCTGGGAATATCAGCCGGGCGAGGGCGCCTTCTACGGTCCGAAGATCGAGTTCACCCTGCGCGATTGTCTGGGGCGTAACTGGCAGTGCGGTACGCTGCAGTACGATCCGAACCTGCCTGAGCGTCTGGATGCCAGCTATATAGCCGAAGACAACAACCGCAAGCGTCCGGTCATGTTGCACCGCGCGATCCTTGGTTCCTTCGAGCGTTTCATTGGCATGCTGATCGAGCACTACGCTGGATCTTTCCCGGCTTGGCTTGCTCCAACCCAGGCGGTGATCATGAATATCACCGACAAACAGGCCGATTTTGCCCGTGAAGTCGAGAAAACTCTCAATCAAAGCGGTTTTCGTGCCAAGGTTGACTTGAGAAACGAAAAGATCGGCTTTAAAATCCGCGAGCATACCTTGCTCAAGGTTCCCTATCTCTTGGTTATTGGAGATCGGGAGGTCGAGACTCGATCCGTTGCTGTCCGTACCCGTGAAGGCGTCGATTTGGGCTCTCTGCCCATCGAGCAGTTCGCCGCACAGTTGCAGCAAGCGGTTTCCCGGCGTGGTCGCCAAGATTTGGAGTAATAACTATTAAGCGTGAAATGAGACAGGACAAGCGGGCCGCCCCTAAGGCGCCGATCAACGAGAACATCACCGCTCGTGAAGTACGCCTAATCGGCGCAGATGGCGAGCAGGTTGGTATTGTTTCGATCGATGAGGCATTGCGCGTGGCTGAAGAAGCCAAGCTGGATCTGGTAGAGATCTCTGCTGATGCGCTGCCACCCGTTTGCCGCATCATGGACTACGGCAAGCACCTGTTCGAAAAGAAAAAGCAGGCTGCTATCGCCAAGAAGAATCAGCACCAGCAGCAGATTAAAGAAATCAAGTTTCGTCCAGGGACGGAGGAAGGGGATTACCAGGTAAAACTACGCAACCTGGTACGTTTCCTTGAAGATGGGGACAAGGCCAAGGTATCGCTTCGATTCCGCGGTCGTGAGATGGCTCACCAGGAGCTGGGTATGGAGCTGTTGAAGCGGGTCGAAGCTGACCTCGCCGAACTCGGCACCGTAGAACAGCATCCTAAGCTGGAAGGACGCCAGCTGATGATGGTCATCGCTCCCAAGAAGCGTAAATAACCTCCCGGGCACTGGCAGGCCTGATGGTTATCAGTTGTTAATGAATGCGGAGTACTAAACATGCCAAAAATGAAAACCAAGAGCGGTGCTGCAAAGCGCTTCCTGAAGACTGCTACAGGCTTCAAGCACAAGCACGCTTTCAAGAGCCACATCCTGACCAAAATGTCCACCAAGCGTAAGCGCCAGCTGCGTGGCAGCTCGCTGATCGGCCCGTCGGACAAAGCTAAAGTCGAGCGCATGCTGCGCGTTCGTTAATCGGTCAAGATATTTAGAGGTAATTACTCATGGCTCGTGTTAAGCGTGGCGTTATCGCTCGTGCTCGTCACAAAAAAATCCTGAAGCTCGCCAAGGGCTACTACGGTGCGCGTTCGCGCGTGTTCCGCGTCGCCAAGCAGGCGGTGATCAAGGCAGGCCAATACGCCTACCGTGACCGTCGTCAGCGCAAGCGTCAGTTCCGCGCTCTGTGGATCGCTCGTATCAACGCTGGTGCTCGCGTCAACGGTCTGTCCTACAGCCGTCTGATCGCTGGCCTGAAGAAAGCGTCGATCGAAATCGACCGTAAGGTTCTGGCTGATCTGGCAGTGAACGAAAAAGCGGCGTTTGCTGCGATTGTCGAGAAGGCCAAGGCCGTTCTGGCTTAAGTCCCCCGACAATCACCGGGCTCGCCCGGTGGCAACGTCAAAGATAGGGGAAGAGCCTTAACAGCTCTTCCCCTATTTCGTATCTGGAGTCTGTAAATGGAAAATCTGGATGCATTGGTCTCCCAAGCGCTCGAGGCCGTGCAACAAAGCGAAGATGTCAACGCCCTGGAACAGCTCCGGGTTCAATACCTTGGCAAGAAAGGCGAGCTGACCGCCCTGATGCAGACTCTGGGCAAGCTGTCGGCCGAAGAGCGTCCGCAGGCCGGCGCTCTGATCAATACTGCCAAGAATCAGGTACAAGACGCCCTGAACGCCCGCAAATCTGTGCTTGAGCAGGCTCTGCTCGCCGAGAAGCTGGCCTCCGAGCGTATCGACGTGACCCTGCCAGGCCGTGGCCAGGCCTCTGGTGGCCTGCACCCGGTTACTCGCACGCTGGAGCGTGTCGAGCAATTCTTCACCCATATTGGTTACAGCGTCGCCGAGGGCCCGGAAGTCGAAGACGACTACCACAACTTCGAAGCGCTCAATATCCCCGGCCACCACCCGGCACGGGCGATGCACGATACCTTCTATTTCAACGCGAACATGCTGCTGCGCACCCACACCTCGCCGGTACAGGTGCGCACCATGGAATCGCAGCAGCCGCCGATCCGCATCGTCTGCCCTGGCCGCGTCTATCGCTGCGACTCCGATATCACCCACTCGCCGATGTTCCATCAGGTCGAAGGCCTGCTGATCGACGAGGACATCAGCTTTGCTGACCTCAAGGGCACCATCGAGGAGTTCCTCCGTGTGTTCTTCGAGAAGCCATTGGGGGTGCGTTTCCGTCCTTCCTTCTTCCCATTCACCGAGCCGTCGGCTGAAGTCGACATGCAATGCGTGATGTGCTCTGGCAAGGGGTGCCGCGTGTGCAAGCAGACCGGCTGGTTGGAAGTGATGGGCTGCGGCATGGTTCATCCCAATGTGCTGCGTATGAGCGGCATCGATCCGGAGAAATACTCCGGCTTCGCCTTCGGCATGGGTGTCGAGCGCCTGGCCATGTTGCGTTATGGCGTCAATGACTTGCGCCTGTTCTTCGATAACGACCTGCGGTTCCTGGCGCAATTTCGCTAGCAACTGCCCCCTCGTGATCGAATTCGTTTAAGGAGAACAGACAACATGAAATTCAGTGAACAGTGGTTGCGCAGCTGGGTGAATCCCGACGTATCCCGTGAAGATCTGGTAGCGCGCCTGTCCATGGTCGGCCTCGAGGTTGACGCAGTGCAGCCTGTTGCCGGTGTCTTCAGTGGCGTGGTGGTCGGTGAGATCCTCAGCGCCGAACAACACCCGGACGCCGACAAGCTGCGGGTGTGCCAGGTGAGCAATGGCGCCGAGACCTTCCAGGTCGTCTGCGGTGCACCCAATGCTCGTGCCGGTATCAAAATTCCGTTCGCCATGATCGGTGCCGAGTTGCCGGGCGACTTCAAGATCAAGAAGGCTAAGCTGCGCGGTGTGGAGTCCCAGGGCATGCTGTGCTCGGCTTCCGAACTGCAGATCAGCGACGACAACAGTGGCCTGATGGAGTTGGCGGTCGATGCGCCGGTGGGTAGCGACATTCGCACCTACCTGCAACTGGACGACGCCAGTATCGAGTTGGGCCTGACCCCCAATCGCGGCGACTGCCTATCGCTCGCTGGCCTGGCTCGTGAAGTCGGTGCCATTTACGGCGCTGCGGTTTCGCCAGTGGCCATTGATGCCATCGCGCCTGCGCACGACGAAGTGCGTCCGGTTGAGGTGCTGGCACCCAAGGCCTGCCCGCGTTATCTCGGGCGTGTGGTGCGTAACGTAGACCTGTCTCGTCCGACTCCGCTGTGGATGGTTGAGCGCCTGCGTCGTTCCGACATCCGTAGCATTGATGCGGCAGTGGACATCACCAACTACGTGATGCTCGAACTGGGTCAGCCAATGCATGCCTTCGACCTCGCCGAGATCAATGGCGGCATTCGTGTGCGTATGGCGGAAGAGGGCGAGAAGCTGGTGCTGCTCGACGGTCAGGAAGTCAGCCTACGCGCTGACACACTGGTCATTGCTGATCACGACCGTGCTCTGGCCATCGCGGGTGTGATGGGTGGCGAGCACAGTGGTGTGAGCGAGAAGACTCGCGACCTGTTCCTCGAAAGCGCTTTCTTCGACAACATCGCTGTCGCTGGCAAGGCCCGCTCCTATGGTTTGCACACCGATGCATCGCACCGCTTCGAGCGCGGTGTGGACTCGCAACTGGCGCGCAATGCTATGGAGCGTGCTACTGCGCTGCTGCTGGAGATCGTCGGCGGCGAAGCCGGCCCGATCATCGAGGCGAGCAGTGAGGCTGACCTACCAAGTGTGGCGCCGATCATTTTGCGTGCCGAGCGCATCAGTCAGATGTTGGGTATGGAGATGGATGGCGCCGAAGTCGAGCGTCTGCTTACTGCGTTGGGCCTGAGTGTTGCCGTCCAAGGCGCAGGTCAATGGTTGGTGAAGGTGCCGAGCCATCGCTTCGACATCAGTCTGGAAGTGGATCTGATCGAAGAGCTGGGTCGTCTTTACGGCTACAACCGCCTGCCGGTGCGCTACCCGCAGGCTCGCTTGGCACCGCAGACCAAGGCCGAGGCACGTGCCGAGCTGCCGGCGCTGCGTCGCCTGCTGGTCGCCCGTGGCTACCAGGAGGCGATCACCTACAGTTTCATCGATCCCAAACTGTTCGAGCTGTTCACCCCAGGCGTCGAGCCTCTGCAACTGGCTAACCCTATCTCTGCCGATATGGCAGCCATGCGATCCTCACTGTGGCCGGGCCTGGTCAAGGCGCTGCAGCACAACCTCAACCGTCAGCAGTCGCGCGTACGCCTCTTCGAGAGCGGCCTGCGTTTCGTTGGCCAGCTGGCTGGCTTGCAGCAGGAGGCCATGCTTGCCGGCGTGATCACCGGCAGCCGCCTGCCCGAAGGCTGGGCCAATAGCCGCGAGAATGTCGACTTCTATGATCTCAAGGCTGATGTCGAGGCGCTGCTGGGTTATGCCGGCGCGGCCGATGCATTCAGCTTCGTGCCGGGCGAGCATCCTGCTTTGCACCCGGGCCAGACCGCTCGCATCGAGCGGGAAGGACGTCTGGTCGGCTTCATCGGTGCTCTGCATCCGGAGCTGATCAAGACCCTGGGGCTGGATCAGCCTGTGTTCCTCTTCGAGTTGGTGTTGGCGGAAGTCGCTGCCGGTCGTATGCCCGCTTTCAGCGAGCTATCGCGTTTCCCTGAAGTGCGTCGCGACCTGGCACTGCTGGTCGATCGCGAGCAGACGGCCGAGGTTGTGCTGGCGGCAATCCGTGAAACGGCGGGGGAGTGGCTGACAGACCTCAAGCTATTTGACGTCTATCACGGTAAAGGTATTGATCCGCTTAGAAAAAGCCTTGCCGTCGGCTTGACCTGGCAACATCCATCGCGCACTCTTAATGACGATGAGGTGAGTACTACTACGCAAAATATCCTCACCTGCCTCGAACAAAGGTTCAACGCCACGTTAAGGAAGTAGCGTATGGGGGCTCTGACGAAAGCTGAAATGGCGGAACGTCTGTATGAAGAGCTCGGCCTGAACAAACGAGAAGCCAAGGAACTGGTGGAGCTGTTTTTTGAAGAGATCCGCCAGGCTCTTGAGCTGAACGAACAGGTCAAGCTGTCCGGGTTCGGCAACTTCGACTTGCGCGACAAGCGCCAGCGACCCGGCCGTAACCCGAAAACAGGGGAAGAGATTCCAATCACGGCTCGCCGTGTGGTCACTTTTCGTCCAGGGCAAAAATTGAAAGCCAGGGTCGAGGCATATGCTGGAACCAAGTCATAACGACGAACTACCGGCAATTCCCGGCAAACGCTACTTCACCATTGGTGAGGTAAGCGAACTCTGTGCGGTCAAGCCCCATGTTCTACGTTACTGGGAACAGGAATTCCCGCAGCTGAATCCGGTAAAGCGGCGAGGTAACCGCCGCTACTACCAGCGCCAGGATGTGCTGATGATTCGGCAGATTCGTGCACTGCTGTACGATCAAGGCTTCACCATTGGTGGCGCGCGCCAGCGCCTCTCTGGTGATGAAGCCAAGGATGACACTACCCAGTATCGTCAACTGATCAAGCAGATGATTGCCGAGCTTGAGGATGTCTTGCACGTGCTGAAGAAGTAAGACTAAGAAAAAGTTGCCTTATTTCAAAAGCTTAATGTATAGTTCCTCCCGCTTTCGGTCACACGTAAGCATCGTCGGGGCGTAGCGCAGCCCGGTAGCGCACTTGCATGGGGTGCAAGGGGTCGAGTGTTCGAATCACTCCGTCCCGACCAAAAAACCCTAGAAAATCCAGCCACTTAGCGGTGGCTGGATTTTTTTATGCCTGATGGTTTTTGAGAGCGTCCGATTTTTGCGCCACTTTTTGCCCCACCGACGGCTTCTGTGTAAGGTCACGAGTTATTTGGCGAGCTTTTGCAAAATGTTTGACGCAGCAGGGAGCGGAAATTTTGCAGGATGTTTGTCGCCTGGGTCGCGACAATTAGTCTGATCGAAACCGGGAGCCTCGCATAGCTCTCCGAAGCGGCGTTACGTGGCCCTGTTTACGCAGATATGAGCCAGTAACATGCGACCTTACCAAGCACACCCGTTTAGGTCTGCAATCAGTGCGTCTAGCCTTTCCTTGTCATCATCCTCAAACCCAGCGAGCAGGTAGATTTGGCCAGGCTCTGGGATTAGCTCTGGCTTTGGATGACTCTGCCATGACCAAAAGCGGCTATACAGACCATCGCTATTCCGGCTAATGGCAATTTGTGCAATGGCAAAGGGATATTCGAACTCAGGGCTCGGGTGAGGCTCTCGTTGAGCGATTCCGCAGTGGGGGCAGCACATCCGGTACTTCTTACCAGAACGGAAAGTAATCAGCTTTACCCTGCACATCAGGCTTAGAGCTGAAGTCTTACGGTTGAATGCTGGCAGCATTTCTGGCATTTCTTGGAATAGCGATTCGATGTATTCAGACTCGATCACGCGGATCGTCTTTTCACATTGCCAGCAGGTGTCTTGGAGGACGTCAAAGTACTGGAGTCTGGAGCGATAGGTGTAGTCCATATACCGCAGTCTCCCCGTCAGTGCCCCTCGGATGAATTCAGGAAAGGGTACTTCCTTCATGTTTATCGAAACTACATAGTCACCAGGACTAAGCTGCTTGCATTCGAAGCGCGGCACCGCACGCGTTGGGTTGGTGATGTGCTTTCGGTATTTTTTGGCTGATACGTCGATCCAGATGCCACGGATACCATCGGTTTCATAGACGTTCTGTCTGGCTTCATAATCAACGTCCCGCTGGCTTGAGCGCTGTATCTCAATAGCTACCTTGGTTTTGCCGTTGGGGTGAAAGCACATCACATCTGCTCGATAGAGCTTATCGCCTGGGGCCGAACCTGCTATCTCTGGTTGTGCATCCCATCCGGCTTCCTTTGCGGCTAACAATGCCTGAACTTTCAGGGCAATATGATCTTCGCTCTCCAAACCAGTGGCTCCGTTTGGGCGCTCGCCAGGCTTGTGCGAAAAGAAACGATGCCCCAGTTTTGAAACCTTCGGGACTGCTCGCAGCGTGGTGCCGGGCATGAAGAGGTCACGTTGCTTATCTAGGGCTTCGGCTTTCCACTCATCGTCGCTCAAGTAGATAGATACGACTTTCGTTCCGTTAGCCCTGAAGGCAAGCAGTCCCAAGGCACTCTCCAAATAAATGGTATTGCTCAGGAGCACGGGGCTGCCCGTATGTGAAAGGTGCGGATGGTGGGGGGGGCTCCCGGTCCGGCCGAAGCCGGGAACCCCTCATCGCCATCCATAGCAAGCCGCGCCGTACGGCCGGGGAGTTTTACTGTGTCACATCCGCATACCGACTATATCAAACTATCTATTTGGGTAAAGGTACTGAGAGCAGCGGTCGCATGAGTTCGTAGACCACAGCATCTTGTTGGTTGACCTCCCAATCGTCCTTGCATCCTGAGCTGTTTCCTTTGCGAGCGGTGCCATAGCTCACCCAGCATATGGTGTGCTGGGCAATGGTGCGATGAGAGGATCAACTTGCCACTCATTGGATAGTAGTGCGCAGTTCATTATTCTCAAGGGCTAGGCCCTGATATGACCGATTTGCTCAGCGTATTAAGGAATGCATGTGCTAGATGAACTGACTGACGATCTTGCCTCCAAGGCTTGCTGTGCGTTTTTGGAGGCTCATGGTGCTTGTTCTAGAGGCGGCGGTTGATCTGTTTTAGCTTGTTGTTTGTGGTTGTGCTCATAGTGTAAGCCCCTTCTTCAGGTAGATAAAACAACACCGACTCGGGGCCGGTGTTGTTTTATGCGTGGGCTATGTACTCAGCCTTCCGAAGGTTGCCCTTTCCCGAACTCCTCCTCAAAGGCTTCAGAGATCAGCCTATCCATAGCCTCGCGCTCAGTGACTTCCCAGATTGTTGCCAACTCTTTGAGCTTCGAATGATTTTTGAGAAGGATGTCCAAGTTTTTGGGCTTCCTGCCGTTATCGACATTCTTCTGCTTGGACTGTTTAAGCTGCAAGCTCCGAATGAATTCCTTTTTAGAGATCCCTTCATCTGCAAGCTGGTCAAAGATCTCAAGAATATCTTGGTGAGTTTTAGGTGCATTATTTGCTTTGAACTTACTTCCATATTTTTTACAGAGTTCATACCACGCCAGGTCGCGTCGTTCTTTTGCAAAGGGTTTCTCTTCTAACCAGCGCAGCGCATGGTCAGATTTGATATTGGCCTCCCATCTCTTTCGAAGCTCACTGACAAAGTCCACTTTAAAAGAAGAACGTACGCCCCATTGATCAATGATTGCTTGGATAAGGGGCATTCCGTTAAGGTTGATGAACCGATGTATGTTATCTTGATCAATAGTGATGATCTTTTCTTTGAACCATTTGATAGCCCTAGTGGCGCTAGATATCCAGTTAAGAGTTTCCGTTGGAATGTACTGCCTGCGAAAGTCTTCGCGGATCATGCGCGCAAGGTCTTTTGCTTCCTGAGCGTTGCACTCTTCGTTAAGGAAGTTCCCAATATCAGCAAGGGTGGAGTCTGCAAAGCCAATATTCTCTTCGTCGAAGTTAGCGTGTTCATTGAAGAAGAGGTGGAGCCAGGCAAAGTTGTAGAAGCGTGTATTGATTTTTCTCTCTTTAAACAACTCTTCGACATTACTGCCATGGATGGTGACCATCGGCATGTCGTCCGAATCATTATCCCATGTGAATCCAGGCGTGCATGACTCTTTATTTCTTTCTGGAATATTAAAAAATTTTTTGATTTCGGAAGTGTCTATCTTTGGGTTGCTCATAAATGGTTCCTTGGCTTGATCTGCGTTCGTCCTAGGGATGCTCCTAGGCTGCTTCTAGCGCTTGGCTGGAAGATTTTCTTGACCTGAAGCCCACGTAAAACGCAGGAAAAAGGCCTAACGCAGCGAGTCATTGACCGAATCTGAGAGCTCTTACAGGGCTCTGCCTTCGGAATCGAATCGCACACGGCCAGTGCTGTACTCTTTCAGGAGAGCAATGCCGTGGATTGCCTAAGGTGTGGTGTTGGTCAGCTGGACTTTACTAAGTCACCTATGCAGCTCTGCTTTTGCAGAACTAAGGCTTGGCTGTCAAACCACTCTTTGAATGGAGGTGCCGCACGCTTAGGATCAGATGTGCGACGAGGGAGAATATAAGCCAGCCGGTGACAGCTGTCTAGCTGAGACTCGTGGGCTCGGGTGCCAGTACTTTTTTACAACGCTTGGTAATCCTCTGAACGTAATACAGGAGCTCGTTCATGAGGATCATCCGTCTTAAAGAAGTCACCCATTTGACTGGCCTTGCCCGGTCGACCATCTATAAGTATCTCGCAGAAGGTAGGTTTCCAATGTCGGTATCACTGGGCGATAGGTCAATTGGCTTTCTCGAGAGTGAAGTCCAAGAGTGGATCTTGGATCGTATCAAGGAGCGAGATCAGGCTAGTCAGTGACATAAAGACCACGACCTTAGTGGTCGTGGTCTTTATGTCGAGATGGGCAGTTGTTCTCAAATAACTCCCTTTATGCCTTGAGCGTCATTTCCACCGGCCTTTGGGAAATATTTCTTCTGGTTTTCTTGGCAGGTCGATACCGTGTTGAGCGACAGAATGCTTGTTCTAGTTATATATCTCATCAATCATACCCATACACCATGACCCGTAGTCATCAGCACTAGCTGCATACGGGAATAAGACGATGCTGTTGCTGGCCACACAGCAACAGCACCAGCAGGCTTCCAGCAGTAAAAAAATACAGACCTTGCACCTGATATGTACTCACAACCCAGGTGCAACACCATGAACCATCGTCACACATCCAAAACCCTCTCTCAGTCCGATATCGCACTCCAGATCGAGGATCTGGTTGAAGCGATAGAACACAGCGAAGGAGCCGTGCAGTCGGTGACTGCCAGCGGCACGGTCAAGCGTACCAAGCTCTCCCGGTACTTCGAAAACCTCGCTCAGATGCTGGAGTTGGTCAGCCATAACGATGACTACCACTACGGGCCGCATCTGCGACTGTTCCAACAGGCGTGCTACGACGTTGGTGTGGAATACAGTTCACTGGCAGGGATCATTTCTTTCGATGAAGAGACGTCCCAGTACCGTGACTGCAGCGACACGCTCAACCGCCTGGCTGAGCGTATCCGCCAACTGACTCGTGAGCGCAGCTACCGTCGTCGTAGGGATGACGCGGCGTATCAATGGCGTCAGCAGTCCCGTGAAGTGGCTGAATATGTTGACCGGGTGCTGGATCGCTACGCCACGACCCTGGTGGTCAGGGTCGATCTGTATTACCGCACTGCTGCTCAGGCGAGACTGCGGGTTGAGCATGTGTTTGCGGATCTGCAGCGACTGATCCGGTCACGTGAACGCAATCCGATCTTCGAGCATGAGACTGGCTACATCTTCCGTGTTGAGCAGGGAGAACGTCGCGGCTATCACATCCATGCGGCCTTCTTCTTCAATGGCGCGATGGTGCGGGGTGACATCTACATGGCGCAGCAGATCGGTGCTCTTTGGGAAGAGATCACCCGTGGCAGGGGTAGCTACAACAACTGCAACCAAGACAAAGATCAGTACGGTGATGAATGCGGTATTGGGATGATCTACCGTCGTGACGAGTTGGCTCGCGACAATGTGCATAGTGCGATGAGCTATCTGGTCAAGCGATCTCAGCGACTGAGCCTGCGTCCGAAGGGGGCTAAGTGCCTGCGTAAGGGGCAAGTAAAGACCGATTTTCAGGCTTGCTAAAGCGCTATCTGCAATGCGTTCAAGTTCATGCGATTTCACACTGTTTAGCCGGGATGATTTTTTAATCGTGGGCTGTTAAGTACTGAGAGACGCGGCTTGATCGCACGTATGGAAGAAGCTTGGTGTGGTGCTCTGGGGTTATCAATCGATCAGGTCGGTTGGGTGGTGTACATGCCTGGAAACGCCGAGTACAGGATAGGCCGACATGCATCCTCGGGCTGGCTTGATCTGCTTCCAGAGCTTGTCTTCAGAGCAAGTTACCTTTGCAACTGTTACACCAAATCACCCGGAGCTTCGGCTCAAGCAGATTATGAGTCGTAGCTCATTTGAGGTGGCAAAGCGCCACTTTTGTATGGACGGCATAATATTTTGCCGACAGACTGCTCAGCAGAACGCTGGCAGTCAGTGAAGGAGATGAGGTTTATGGATACCTATCACATCCCATTGGGTAGTCACCTCTACTCGCCTAGGTTTGGTTATGACCATCATGGAATCTACGTTGGGCTCGGGAAAGTAATTCATCACTCGGGTTGGAGTGAAGCATTCAAAAAAGGCCCTATTGAGTGCACGAGCATTGAAGATTTTTGTGCTGGGAATGGCTTCAAGATCAAGCTTTACGACTCAATAGTCTACTCACCACCTGAGATCGTCATGCGTGCACGCCGCAGGCTCAGAGCTGGTAATACCAAATACAATTTACTTTTTAGCAACTGTGAGCATTTCGCAACGTGGTGCGTGACAGGTATGGAATCTAGTGAGCAGGTGCAGGAAGCCGCCAAAAAAACTATTTCTGCTGGAGTAGCGACCTTTGCTGCGCGCAAGGCTACTCAGAAAACAACTGAGCATGTCATCGCACGGGCTGTTGGTAGGGCTGCCGTAGGTGGTTATGCCGGAGCCAAGGTGGGCACCCTGGCAGGAGGGGCTACTGTCGCTCTCACAGGCGCTGCAGGTGTGGCCATTGCACCAGCTTTGCCACTCGTCATAGCTGGTGCGGCGTTCGGTTCCTTACTTGGTTTTATCTTGGATGACTGAGTGCGCGAGCAATCCCTTCTACAAATATCGGCCGATACAGCTTTCAGTTTCTGAATCGCCTCGGATTTCCTGGGCACTCCAGGCTTTGGATATGGCGCTTTTCATGCTCCATTGGCGACCTATGAGGACGATACTGGCGAGGTGGACTTGATCTGCCATCTGGATGGCATTGAGCTGCTTTTGGAGATCAAATCAGCGTATATCCGTTTGACCAGTCCTGGCTCCATCGTGCGCAACACGTTGCGCAAGGTGGCCTGGCAGTTACAGCGCGGGTAATAGAAATTGATGAATGTGGAAGATGAAATGACGCGGCGTTTGATCCTGGTGGACTACGAGAACATCGGTAAAGTCGACCTGTCGCTGCTTGATAACTCTTATCGGGCCATTATCTTTGTGGGGGCCAAGCAGAACACGCCCAAAGCCTCGCGTAAGCCGTCTACTGTGCATCGCTTTTCACGGGTGGACTTCCAGAAAATTGAGGGGGTGGGTAAGAACGCGCTGGATTTTCATATCGCCTTTCAGTTAGGACGCACCTTTGAGACCGCGCCGGAAACGCAATGCATCGTCCTTTCCAAGGATAAAGGCTTCGACCCGCTGCTGGCCTACCTGAACAAGAAAGGTTTGGTGTGTCAGCGTATTGCTGCGCTTGAGGAGTTGCTGCTGGAGGAGCTACCTGAATCAGAAGCGCAAGCGCTGGAAAACGCCTGCAAGAGCTGCGGCAAGCTAAGCTGCGTGGAGCACCTGGGTGGTCAGTGGTGTAGCTACTGCGGCAATTTCTCCAGCCCGCCTGATCCACAACAGATGCCATCGCGCCAAGCGAAGTATCGCGAAAAGAAGAAGGACAGTTACGGCTATGAGCCGCTGATGGGTACGTGTGCCTGGTGTCACCAGCGTACCGACATGAGCGGCGGCATCTACGACGACGGTGAGTGGATGTGCTCGGGCTGTATCAGCGGATACGCTAGATAATTTGGATTTCGACCTTCGATTTTACGCAGTAAGGGATTAGCCGTCGATGAAGCTCACTACCAACTGGTTGAAACCACCCTATGCAAGTGGCGGTATTGATCACCTCGGTACTCAGGCGCCTTGCGTAATGATCTATGGGCAGCTACTGCCTGGCATTACCAATGTCACTGATCGGGCGCGATACTACTCGTTCTATCCCTGGTTGGTCTGGTCATATGACCAGCGTTATGCGAAGGATGATTATAACCACTTCGTGGAGCGGTTTCGGCGGGCAGACTGTCTGTTCACTCTGATTGCCGAGCGGCATGCGCAGGTGACAGACCACAGCAGCGAGCGACACGGCGTCGCGATGGTCGGTCGTACCAAGCTCGTTCCCTCACTTGCCAATCTGAAGGTCGGCAAACAATTACGGCTATCGCTCTACGCGACGACTGAGGAAACGCCCCAGCGCTACTTCATGAATCGGCTTGGGGGCCTTTCTCAGTACTACGCGGGTACTCTGGCCGAGCTACAACTGATGGAGGCTTCCGGTCGATCCTGGAGTTTCTATAGCAGCCAGTATGGGGCACCGCTTGCGCAGAGCGTTGAGTCGTCGGTGCCGAGTGAGCGGCTCTGGCAGATTGTCGAGAACGACTCGGTGACGCTAGATGATCTAGACGATCTGAGCGCCTTCTGTGCCTGCAATATCTCCGAAAGCTTGGGCGAGCATCGGCAGCTCATTGATATTTTTTTCGATACTAGCAACCGCTATTCAGAGGAAGGTACCCAGCGACGTCAAAGCCTGGGGCTGATACTGCAAATGGTGGAAGCCCTGAAGGGGCTGAGTCCGACCGAGGAGGCGTTCCGAGGTTGCGTCTATAGTGCCGCTCTGCCAAATGGCAAGGCGTGGGAAATTCCTGATGCCTTGCAGCTTACTCGTGCGCACTGGGCTGTCTATGTGCGCAATGACCTAATGTCGGTGGCTTTCCAGACGATCCTAGCGATCAGTCTGCAGGAACTGCAACCGCAATCGGCAGCGCAGCGGCGAGTATTTCACAGCGTCGAAGCGTTCGCTGACTGGTTTGGCGGTTCGGCAGCGGTTGCCGGAGTTCTGAGTGATCTGGGAGCAGATAGTTTCGGCGATCTGGTCGCTAGTAGCAGGGCGAATGGCCCAGCACTGACTAGCTGGACAAACGGTGCGCATGAGATCCAGCTGGCGCGGCAGTTAATTGATGGCTGGCATCCGGGCGTGGAAGTTGCCAGGCTGCTTTCAGGTAGTTTGAGCCTGCTGGCAATGCTTGTTGCTCGAGATGATCTTGGGCAACAGCCGTATTTAGGGTTGGCGATCACTCTTGAGGGACTCAGGGACTACCCGATCAACCTAGTCAGCTTCCGTAGCCGAAGTACCGACTGGCAGACGATGCCTCTCAAGCATGTAGTTGTCGATCTGGTCGTTTGGTGTCTAGACAGCCATCTTCGAGTGGCGTTGCGTAAGCTCCGGCAGTCCAACCGCTCGACTTTTCATTTGCGGCCATCCGAGAGAGGACTTGAGGTGGTGGGTGATCAGGTTCCACCACCATCCCAGACTACACCTCGTTTCCGTCAGGCATTGCAGATCTTGCGCGACCTTGGAATGCTTGCGCGTGATGACAACCACATGACCAGACTGACTGATTCTGGTCGGATGCAGATGGAGGCCGCCAGTGTCTGACGGCATTTCCCTTCTTGAAGTGATCAAACGGGGTGGTTACGAGGCCTCGCTGATCACCACCTTCAATGCGACGTTGCCTTTCTACGAAGAGGTTCTGCTGCGCAAGCTGGTCGCAGCCGGATGCCGTCATAACGTGGTGCTGATGGATCGGGGCCAATGTGCAGCTTCATGGGAAAGCCAGGTGGCCCGGCCTCGTTTGGCTGGTCATGCCTACACGCTGTTGCCGATTGGCGTGAGCGGTGCGTTTCATCCGAAGGTCTGTCTGTTGCTTGGGGCAAAGAAGGCATCGATTCTGATCGGCAGTCACAATCTCACGCTGTCGGGGCTCGGTTTCAACCGCGAAATCACCAACTGGATCGAAATTGGTGGTGCCAAGGATGGTGAGGGTACCGCCGTTCTCAAGGCGGTCTGGTTGATGCTCCGTGACTGGATCGAGCTGGAGCGCGGCAAGGCGCCTGAGCCTCTATTGGCGTCAGCGCTGGTAATAGGCCGCTTCATCAGCCCTTTGATTGCCTCAGCCGGAGACATGGGGTTGCCTGCTGTGCTGGCGCAAGATCCGAGAGGGCCGGCGCTAATTGATCAGCTTGCTGAGCGGATTACAGCCCCGGTCGCGAGAGTTGCGGTACTGGGGGCGTTCTTCGATCGGGAGCTGGCTCTGCTCAAGGAACTGAAGGCCCGCTGGCCCAGCGCAGATATCGTGGTGGGCATTGATCCCGACTCGGTCCATCATCCCGGCAGCTATGACGACGAAATCGTTCGGTATGTGGATGCGCGAGTGATTGCCGAGCGGGCCGGTTATCTGCATGCCAAGGTGCTCTATTTTGAAACACATGGTGCTAAGGCTGATGTGTTTGTCAGTGGTAGTGCAAACCCCAGTCGTCCTGCCTGGATGGACGCTGCGAATGGAAATGTTGAGGCCATAATACTTCAGGTAGGCAGTGCCGCCCGACGTGCTGCTGAGGCCACTTCGATGCTAAGCCTATTCGAGTTGCCTGAGTTGCCGCCGGAGGCGTTCGCCACTATCCAGGTGCGCAGTGAAGCTATCGAGATTGAACAGCCAGCATCGTTGCCACTGCTTTCGGGCTATTCAGATGCGGATCGCGGCCTGATACGTATCTGCTATCGGAGCAAGCAGATGTCAGTGACTGCAGCCGAACTGCTTGGGCCGAACCAGGAGATGCTGGAGACGCTTGCACCACTGGAACTAAATGAAGACGAGATTGTGTTCAGGACCAAGGTTGAGGCGACAGACATCCGCTCCTGCCTGTTGGTGCAGGGCGACAGGCCGATTGCTAGGGCAATGATCCTACATCCATCTGTCATTGAGTCGAACTCCCGATCTTCCAGGCAGTACCAGATTCGTTTGGCGCTAAGTGAGCTGGGCTCGACTGAGGCAGATATATCGAGGGTCATCGCCAGCGTTGAGCGTGTGATTTTCGCGGAGCAGTCCGATCACGAAATTCAGATGGCGATCCGTGAATGCCGGAATAAAAAGAATGGGCTTCCAGTTGAGGACGGGCCGACATCGCTGGTGATCAGCGTGAGCGACATGGCTTGGATGAAGCGCAAGCAGCGTGTATTGAAATCCGGTGATCTGGCGTACCTGATCGATGTGCTCATGCGACGCCTCAACGATGCTATCGAGGTGCGGAGTGTCGAGGTAGATCGGGCAGGGCGGAGCGAAGAGGAACAGGTTGGCCAGGAGGACGATGGTGGCGAAGAGACAAGCGATACTGTCGAGAAGCCCCAGTTCACCGACGCTGAAATTGCCCAGGCCGTTGCCAGGAAGGCGAGGGCGTTGAGTAGAAAAATGGTTGAGCAATTGAAGCTGGCCAGTCAAGACGAGACAAGGAAAGTCAGTGCGTCGATCCAGCTGATTGCGGTGCTGGCTTTGATTCGTGAGCTGCGCCATCTCGATAAGCAGAAGCGCTGGCGAGCAACCGGGCAGGATCTGGTGGAAGAGGGGGATCGTCGCTATCTGTTTGATGAAAGCATCAGGTATTTGCTCGGTTCGGAGTCGCGTCTGCTCGAAGTGATCGACAATACGATTGACGACGATGCTGATGAGACGATGCAGCTTCGTACCTTACTGGTGTGGCTCGCTTGGGATCTGGGTGATGAGTTGACGGCTAAGGTTAGCTTAATGTGGGATGCCGACGAAAAACGCCAAAGATTGCAGACGAATGCGGTGTTCCTGAGGCTGATGCCGTCGATTGCGGCAGACCAGGATGCCAGTGCAGAGCTGCGCGATAGCATTCGGCGAACTCTCAAGCCAACTCCGAAAGCCTCAGTTCAGGCTGAGCATTGGCTAGGCTTGCATCTGGCCTATGGTTCCTCTTGGTTGCAGAGGCAGGAGGAGGCCAGCGAGTTTGAGCTTGGTGGATACTGCAATATTCCTGGCTTGGATGATGAGCCTAGGGTCATCGTAGAACTTGATCAGAATTATGTTGGCTTTTGGGATTTTGATGACGTACGGAAGTTTAAGCGTGACAGGGTTGTCGCGCTGATGCCGGCACAGTCAACAAGTTACGCCCTGAATTGAGGAGGGCTCCCGTTGGTTTGCGACGATACAAGTATTGGGCTGAAAGTCCGTCTCCAAAAAGCCTAGATACCGCGCTGACTCGGCTGGCTAGGATGCGACTTCCTAACCACCCCGCAGGAGACAGTCATGTCCAAGCAACCCAGCTCCACCAATCAGCAGCGCCAGCAGCAGAACCACAGATCGGATGCACTGAACAATAATCGTGGCACGTCGGGCACCAATCCGACTAATGCCCACGTTCATGGCAATCGCGGCAAACAGCTCAACCCTAACCAGCGCTAGGAGTGCGCTCCCCCGGTCGTCACTGGCCGGGGGTATCAAGGATTTCAGATGAGTAGAGATACTTGCTTTGCCGCCCAGGGCGAGCTGGTCAAGCTGGCCTACGATGCATTCGGAGTGCTTCCCCGCAAGGAAGCCAGCCATGACGACATCGATGAGACGCAGAAGAAGACTATTCAAAAGCAATTGGCGAGACTAGCCAAAGAAGAAGGCGGGCTGCTGTCGAATTTCGGACAGGTGATTCAAACGCTCAGTAGCATCCTGACTGCGTACTTGCCCAGCATCCAGGTCATGAGTGCCATAGGCGATCCGCTTGATGATCTGCTTGATGTCTACAGCCGGCTGGTTCGCGAAGAGGGTACCTACCTGAGCAAGGCAGAAACTCTACGGTACTTCATCTCGATCAGGGCAATCCCTTTGCTTGTCGTGTCGTTGAATCGGAGCCTGCTCGAACACAGACTTGCAGACCTGGCGCTCGAAACGCCGGAGGACGCATTCTGGTACCTGCCGACAGTCGCTGAAGATGGCTGCCTGGTAATGCCTCTGGAAAAGGTCATGCGCTGGGTATATGCGCGCTGTGATCTCTCGCAGACACAGTTCCACTACCCAGGCAAGAATCCGCGTAGCGACAACAATATGCTTCAGCAGAACCTCGATAACGCCATCAAGTGGACGCGAGGCGCAAGACTTCCGGCTTTACCTGCCCTTTTTAAAAATTTCGAAGAATCCTTCGCCGCGCTGGCGCAAAGTGGGCGAGAGATGCCCAAAGATCTTCAGGCCAGCACCCTCGTGGCATTGATGGTTGCCCGGGTTTCGAGCTATCTCGCGAGGGAAATTACTGACGCCTACGATCATGAGTATCTTGCCGAAGTCTGTAACCAATTCCGTGATTACGCCCTGTGGATCAACGATGACGTAAACGAGTTCAAGGCCGAGATGGCTCCGGTGATGCAGCGTCAAAAATCATTAGAGTCGGCCCCGTTTGTGTGGCTTAACGCCTGCAGTGATTACTGGGCATTCTTCGATAGCAAATTGGCTGCTGTCACAGACACTGTGCAGCGGCTCAAGGACGCTCGCCCGGGAGTGCCACTTCGAGACGATGTGCTCGCTGCGCTCAAGAGTAAGTACGGCCTTTTTGCCGTGTGCTCTCTTTTAGATCTCACTCAGCGGCAGTCAGCATTTCTTCCGCCCCACGGTTTTGTCGAGCTGCTGTATCAGGGTTTTGAGCTCAAGAGTGACCCGGCAACCCAGGTGGGCCACATTGACGCGTATGCCGATCAGGTAGCTGCTTACGGCCTGGAGGAGCAACTGTGCTGGATGGTGCCCTGGTTGCGTGGGGTCTATCACTATCGTAAAGAGGAGTTCAAGACCGCCATGCCACACTTTCAGGCGGCCTTTGAAAATGCCAAGTACCGGGCAGGAAAAAACCAATACAAACTGGTGAACCAGTACGTCGAGGTTGCGGCAAAAAATGATGATCGCCGTGGCTTCAAGAAGGGCATTGAGTGGGCGCAGTACCTGGACATTAAGATCCGCTGGCTGCGTGATGATGAGCCGACCGAAGAAAAGCTGGACTACGTCTGCTACATGCTGAAAATCTCCCGGTACGACCACCAAATGTAGCTAGGGTAGACGCGTTGCCTCCTCTCTGCTTAGCCGTTTCTCGTACGGCAGGGGCGGCGAGCAGACGGAGGTGTCTTCAGGGAATCGAACCTGTCTTCGACTCCCTCCAGCAGTCAAGGCCTGTTTATGGTTCATTCCCAGTTATTCTGCGTCTGGCAAGATCTTGCTGATCTTCATTTATACGCCCTGCAGAGCGCTTTATAAGCGCTCAGGGAGGGTGTTGGTTGTGTCTAGATAGGGCTCGCTGCTGAGTAGTTTGTCGTGCCAGCTGGGGAGATCACCATCATCTACGTCCAGACGTTTGAGCCACTGATCTGCCGACCAGCCCACCAATCGAAGTTCACCATCATGTGAGCCCCCATGTAGTGAACCAACGCTTTCGTAACGGATACTTTTGAGCGCATGGTTCAGTAGGACATAAGCCGCTGGTTTCGGATCCTCGCCGTCCCCGCCTGATGGGTGAGCCCCGGACTGAATCACCACGCCGGCACCATAGTCGTAGAAAGCAAAATGGCTGGACGGCAGTTTCGTGCGCAGCGCGTCTGGCCCGCCCACTTGCTCCAGGCGCTCATGATCGAGCAATGTCAGCCAACTAACCGTCTTGATCTTGGTAGGCTTGAATTGTGGGCGATATGCCAGCAAAGCCGCAGTGCCGACATCGAGGCCTGGCATACGACCAGCCATAAAGGCCTCAGTGGGTTCGTTGCTGCTTCGACTGGTCGGCGATAGGTTGAAGGCGTGTCCTGCATAGCCTTGCTCCGGGGCTAGTCGGCGCGCAAAGTCGAGGAACAAGTGCAGGAAGCGCAGTGGATTTTGTTCTTGGAAAAGCAGTGGTACGGAGAACTCCAGAACGCTAAGGTCATCCCCCATCTTCGCTTCCCAGCCACGAGAGCCAAATACATCAAAGAGCCAAGCGCTGGCGTCACGTGCTTGCTTGCCGCTGGTGTAGCAAAAGCTGAGATTGTCGTCCTCATCCATTGCCGCAATCATCTCGCGAAGTGGCTTGGCCTCTCCGTATGCGGTTAATGGCTTGCCCTGTGGTGGCTCTTCACGCCATAGCCAGGTTAGATGAGGTTCTGCTTCTTGCTTGAATGCATCGAAGCATTGGCAGATCGCCTCGCGAACCAAGGGTGTATGCGCACCCTTGAAATACAGCGTGCCTCGTATACAGAGTACCGCACCTATGTAGTCTTCCGGGCCTCCCTTCATCAGCAGATTACCCGGCATCTCTAGGAGGTGTGGCTGCTTGCTCAGTTCCTCGGCCAGATCGAATGGTTGTGCCATGGTTCTTCCTCGAAATCAGTAAGCAGGTGCTGGTAACGGCGGACGTGGGGATTTGCCACGTGTCAGGAGATACATTAGAGCGCTTGCTGCGGCGGCAGCCCAGCCCATCTGCTCGACAGGTACCTTGGACTGCTGATTTTCCTGACTACAGTCACAGTCAGTCGATTGCATCTCGACCACTTTGTTTTCATCGCCTGCAATCTTTCCGTAGGCTTTTGCCTGGTTCTCATTGCGTTGATCTGGTGGGAACTTCATTTCCACCACCTGCTTGATATTGTCCTGGGTCGGCGGCTTGTTCGGATCTTTGACGATCACTACGTCAGGTCGGCGAATCATCCCTTTGCCCGGTTTGAAGGGCGGATGTTCAGGGTCATCATTCCAGTACTTGCTGATCCACCCCGGTATCCAGCCGTGAGCGCTGCTGCCCGTCTGGCTGTCGAGAATGGGCTGCGGCGGGTTCTTGGTCATGTCGTAGCTGACTTCCGGCCGGTAGGGGCTGCGCCCTTGAAGTACCTCATTGAGCTCATCGAGTCGTTGGGCGACACAGGACTGTTTGAGATTTTTGCCGTCCTGGCTGACGTTGGGTGTGCTGCTGCAGTAACAGATTGCTGAGCACAGCACGTTCTTGTCTTGCGGACCGAGCTTGGGCTCCAGCACACCGACTGGATTGACCTTGCCAGTGGGGCTCATACCGCCTCGTGACAGGCCGGGTTGATCACTCATTGCCCATCTCCCTGAACTAGGTCGATATGCAGGCTTTCAGAAGCGTCGTGCTTGACCCAAGAGGTCATGCCATCTGCGTCTGTGGTCTCCAGGGTGCTCCATCCGCCACTCGACCAGACCTTGACCTTGCGGCCGGCTGCGGGCTTGCCCGTTTCTTGGTCGATCAATTGGAAACGTCCGGAGAAGGGGGATGCAATATTGTTCAGTGGCACCGGTGGCGTAAAAGCTGCCACGACCGAGGCATCGCCGATCAACACAGTTCCTGAGCCGCCGATGATCACATTGCCGTGATCACCAACGCTGCCCAGCGTGGCTGCTGGCAAGCCATTGATGAATACAGTGGAGGCTACTGCAGAAGCGATTGGGCTCCCGCAGGCGGAGATATCGCTTTGCCTAGCTGCAGGCAAACCGTCGAACAGGACGTTGGGCGAGCCGGCAGCGAGGGGTTGGTGCCATGGCCTGGCAGTGGGCAGACCGTTGGGTCAGTAACGCGAGCTGCTGGTTTTCCACTCATTTTGCAGATCCTTGCATGAGCGTGGGGCTGGGCTACGGAGAGCTTTAAGCTCCGAGGGTGTGGCCGTCAGTCAGATTTCGCGCGGGACAATAGCAAGAAAGAATTGCGCAATTTTTTGCGCGAATGCTCGCTAGCCTTTGCCCTGTTTGACGTTGCAGTGATTGTGACTATTTGTTTCGTGCGGCAGGTGTGCCGAGTATGCTGAGGCTTTAGGGGGGGTCATGCAGTGCATGCGGTACGGACTTTTCCTACGGAATAGCCTCGGCAACCTAGTGATGTGAACATGATTTGATAAAGTCGCTCCTTTCACAGAAGGAGTGCTTTACATGGGATTTTTTATCGACTGCATTCGTGGGGCTGAGATTTCGCATGACGGGATTAAGTCAAAGATCAGCCAGACTGAGATTCAACAGCTCCCAGATGAAACGGAGATGGTTTCCAGTCCTAGTTTCAAGGGGGATGATGAAGAATGGAGAGCTTCGTTTACCGCGCAAACCGAGCAAGGTTCGCTCACTTGGCATGTTCTGTTTACCATGGGGGACGCGGATCCTAGCTTGGGGGAGGTCTCTCTTGCCAGTGCGCCGGCAGGCGTAATTGTGGAATCGGATCCTGAGTTCGCTATCACGTACGCGGATCACTGACTCCTCCAGATATTTCACAAAAAATAAAGAATGTCCCTCACCGCCAGATGCGGGACATTCGTTGCTACGGAAGTCGGTCACCGTGTCGGCAGGCGCTCTCGCTGATCATGACGCTTGATCTCTGCCATCAGCAGAATGCGCTCAGTTGGGGCGTTGGCCTCTGGAGGCGCTGTGCAGCAGAAGCTTGCGGATATTGTGTTGGGCTAAGGGCGTAACCCTTAGGGGACTGAATTTTACAGAAATGCCTGTGACTGGATACAGTACCGTAGGTAAATGTGCCATTTACGCACACATGAACTGTTCAAGGATTTTTTCGTGGCCGCACCCAGCAAAAGCGATCTACTTTCTCGCCTGGATACACTTACAGCACAAGAATTGAAACGCTACCTCGTTCAAGAGTTGACCCGCAAAAAGCTCGGCCTGGTGTGGGAGGCAGACTTGATCGAGCGCGATTCGGCGCTGAACGCCAACATGGTGCTCCCACAGGTTGACGAGAGCCTTTCACTGTTCACCGATGGCAGCACCAGCAGCGGCAACCTGATCATCGAAGGCGATAACTTCGACTCGCTGCGCCTACTCAAAGCCACTCACGCTGGCAAGATTCGCGTCATCCTGATAGACCCGCCCTACAACACCGGCAACAAGGATTGGGTCTACAACGACGATTACGTCAACAAGGACGATCGTTGGCGCCATTCCAAGTGGCTTGAATTCATGTGCCAGCGCATGACGCTAGCGCGTGATCTGCTCACCCCTGATGGTGTGATCCTGATCTGCATAAACGATGAAAACCGCTCGCGGCTTGAGTTGATGATGGACGAGGTGATGCCAGGGCGTAGATTGGGCTCTATCGTGTGGCGCACTCGTCAGGGGTCAAACGCTGATCAGCAGTGCTTCATGTCGGTGGATCATGAACATATTCTTGTCTATGGAAATGATGCGTTTTCCTTTAATGGCTTCGAAAAAAGCTATGACATGTATGGAAATCCAGATGGCGACTCACGCGGTGATTGGCGTGCAAGCGACTTGACTCTTGGCTTTTCTTACAAAGATCGCCCCAATCTTTATTACCCGCTCATGGATCCTGAAACAGGGATCTACTACCCCGCTAACCCTGATCGCGTCTGGGTGTATGCCAGCGAGGCACGCTTAAAACCTGGGCAAACTCTGCAAGCAAAAAGCATGGACGAGTTTATTAGGCTTCGCCAAATAATATTTCCGCAAGAGCAGAGGGTTGTCGTCTGGGAAACTCTCGATGACCTACTTGATGCCATTGATAAGGGGGATGTGCCGAAGAGTAATAAAACCCCAATTCTAAGGCGTGAATTACCTGATATTGAAAGCTGGGTAGGTATACCTGTCGGCTTTGGGAGGCCTCAATTCAAGAGATTTAAGTCCGACTTGCGTAACCCAACACAGCCTTTATCAAGCTGGATTGTCCCTACCTTTGAAGAGGGGACTTACGAAGCAGAGAGCTGTCTGGTTTCCGCAACTAACAAAGAAGGTGCTAGCCTGCTTGCGCAAATTTTTGGCAGTCGGATTTTCAACTACGCCAAACCAGCATCTCTTATACAAGGGCTTCTGGCGCAGGCATCTTCACCGGGTGACACCATTCTGGATTTCTTCGCCGGCTCAGGCACCACAGGCCATGCCGTGCTGGCACTGAACGCAGAGGATGGTGGCAACCGCAAATTTATTCTGTGCTCCAGCACAGAGGCAACTCCAAAAGAGCCGGCCAAAAACCTGTGCCGTGACGTATGCTCAGAGCGCATTCGCCGCGTAATGACCGGCTATGGCAAAGCCGAAGGCCTGGGGGGTGACTTCGTCTACCTCACGCTGGCAAAGGTCGAAGAAGCCGACCTGATGTTTGATGCCACGGCAGAGCACGCCTACAACCTGCTCTGCTTGCGTGAAACGGGCCATGCCCGTCTACCGGGAGACTCAGCTGCCTGGATCGTCAGCACCAGCGACAACGCAGCCACCGTGGTATGCCCGAGCGGCAACCAAGATGCGGTGGCGGCGATCAAGGCCATGGGGGTTGACCGAGTTGTGGTTTACACCGACCGCCCAGACACCATGAGCCAGCTGCTTGATGACGCAGGGATCAGTGCGGAAACTCACTCGCTGAATTCAGCGCTGCGCTTTGGCCAGCTGGCACGCAGCTTTAGCTCTGTCATCAAGGAGGATGTGTAATGGCAACGCTGCCTTTGGATGTATCGACGCCACAAGGGCATTGCCTGGTACCAGAAGCCTTCCAGGCTGACCTGACCTGCAACATCACGTGCAAGCTACTGCAGACCAATCCACCGCCTTGCCTGCTGCGAGCCCCTACGGGCTCAGGCAAGACCTATGTGATCTGCCGGGTACTGGCCAACGTGAGCGCTGAGCGCCCTGTCGTCTGGTTCTGGTTTGTACCATTTGTGAACCTGGTAAACCAGACGCTTGATGCGCTGATCACTAACGCAGGTGACCTGTCGCCGGTTCTGTTCAATGACGGTATCAATCAGGAACCCCGCGCCGGCCAGGTACTCATATCGACCACGCAGGGCGTATCGCGGGCAGCATGGCGCAAGCTCAACTATGACGCAGGGGGTGGCGAGCTGGCCCGCACGCCGGCTGAATTCGTCGCATTGGCAAAGGCCACCGGGCTTGAGGTGGGCGTCATTGTGGACGAGGCGCACATCGCCCTGGATCAGGCCACAGAATTTGGCCATTTCGTTAAATGGTTGGAGCCGGCCTACCTGTGCATGGCAACGGCAACGCCCAAGAACGACCGTATCAACCAGTTCCTGACCAGCGCTGATATGGGCAGCTATGAATCGTTCAACGTTAGCCGGGATGATGTGGTACGTGCTCGCCTGAACAAGGCCTTCGTGGAGGCGGTGATCTACCAGCTCAGGGAAACGACCGCGACGGTGGCCGACCTCAAGCGAACCGTGCTCAAGCAGGCCTGGTTGCGCAATCAGGCGCTGAAAGCCCTGCTGCGAGAAGCCGGGATAGACCTGATGCCTTTGCTGCTGGTGCAGGTGGAGAACGGTAAGACCTCCATTGATGAAGCTGAGCGGGACCTGATCGAGCTATGCCGCGTGCCGCCGCAGGCTATCGGCAAGCACTCATCTGACACCCCAGACCCCGCATTGATGGATGCCATCGCCAATGACACCAGCAAAGAAGTGCTGATCTTCAAGCAATCGGCAGGTACTGGCTTTGATGCACCACGGGCATTCGTGCTCGCGTCCACCAAGGCCGTGAATGACGCTGACTTTGCAATGCAGTTCATTGGCAGGGTCATGCGTGTGGCCAGGCAGATACGCGCTGCCTACGCGAGCTTTGATGCTATACCCGATGACTTCAATACCGCATTCATTTACCTGGCCAATGCTGAAGCCCAACAGGGATTCCAGCAGGCGATTCAAACCACTGATGCTGTTCAGTCTCAACTCGAAGGGCAGGTTGAGAAAATGGCGCGACGGATGACTCGTTCTGGTGCAGCTGTAATTACCAACCGAACAACTCGGCAGCCAATGTTGTGTCATCATTTCCCAGTTCCGCAGAGCTCGGATCTGCAGCAAACCGAAGGTTTTAATGAAGCGTCTTCAATGGCGCTTAAAGATGCAGCTCGGATTGAGAACGGATCAAATGTCATTCAAGAAGGGCAATCATCACTTTTCGATCTTGATGAGTTGGATGAGCTTGTCCCAAGCACGTTGCCATCCAAGCCATCGCCGCAGGCGGCCAGGTCGAAAGCAGATTGGATCGAAGCGCTAAAAGCACACGGCATCACTGCTTATCCGCTGCGCCGCAACCTTCGCTCAGTACCGCCTTGTTTCAAGCGAGAGTCGCGCCCTGACTCGCTGAATATGGCGGAGATAGTAAGGCGTGCGGCTACTCGCTTGCAGTTGCAAGATAGACACGTTCGTGATGCTCTCTTGGCTGTGCGCGGTAGATTGCAAGAAATCGAAAGGCATACGGAACTTACGAAGCGTGCAGTCACTGATAACAAAGTGGCCATCGTGATTGATCGTAACCGCATTGCATCTGAGGCGAAGGCTGCTATGAATCGTCTTCCTCAAATCGAGGAGGCTGATCAGCGCATTCTGATCGAAGTGCTGGCCAATCGTGTTACGCCGCGCCTGCAGGAGGCTCTAGATGATGCCGGAACGTTGGCAACGCCTGAGGATATTAGGCGGATGGCACGCACCGCAGCTTGCTGGTTGATCCGCGTGCATGTTACCGAAGTCGAAGAGGCGTTATATGAAGAGATCGCTGCGCAGGCGGTGACAGAAGATGCGGGTCCTATTCCAGACGCTATGCTTTTCGCCACAAGTATTGCTCTACCCACGTCTAGTAAAAATCTTTATGGCATCCTTCCGCCTAGCCGTGACGAGCTTGTGGCGCTGGATCAGAGCATGATGTGTGAAGACCGCAATGTGATGCAGGACAAGGCTTGGCAGTTCCCTGGTGAGCAGGGGCCATTCATCACAGGGCGTTTCGATAGCACATTTTCGCTGAACACCGACGAAAAGCGCTTTGCAGATGCTCTTGATCGCGCGCCCTTTGTGGCTTGGTGGTTCCGTAACCCTGATAAGAAACCCTACTCTGTTCGGATCGTGCGTGGCGAGCACCGCAATTTCTTCTATCCGGACTTTGTGGTCTGCCTTTCACATGTCGATGGTAGTGACCCGCTTCCTAGGCTCATAGAGACTAAGCATGACCTGAAAGATGCCCGGCGCAAGTCAAAGCATGTGCCTGAGCACTACGGCAAGGTTTTGTTCTTGACCAAGGACGGTGATCGTTTTTTTGTTGTGACGGATGACGGTGGTGTAGGTGAACCACTAGATCTAGGGGATCTGGAGACACTCAGGGAAACGCTGCAGCGCTCTGCGCCCTGAAATACGCTTTCAGCATATTCATAGCGTCAGGGACGCACCTGGCGCCCGCTACAGATGACGTTAGAAGCTGGAAAACAGCTGTCCCACATGCCAGGACAGCCTGCTGAGACTAGTCAAAAAATAAAGAGATCCTGCACCTAGGCAGGATCTCTGACTAGCGGTCTACGCTTCATTCCTCCAAAGGCAAACCACACTCGGCCCGCATCTCATTCATCATGTCGAAGCTGATCGGGAAATTTGGATTTTCCTCTTGGATTTCCGCGATCATGGCATCAAAGCAAGCCTCGGTGCCATAGCCTGAAGCATGGTTGGAACTGCTCTTTGTGTAGAGAGCATGACCTTGCTGAGGGCCTACATCGCTGCGGTAAGCCGTGGTTTTTCCGCTACTGTCGAAATCCAGGTACCAACCTGAATCCATTAGGTACCTTCCGTAGACGCCTTGCCCGACCAGCGTCCCTTGCTTGAAGCCATCCCAGTTGTTGATGACAGCGCAGCCATACTGCCCACAATTCACAGGGAAGTAGGCATGGACTGTTTTCAGGAAGCGTTCACCGGTTTCATTGTCAATAAACGGTAACTGTTTGAACCGTGGGGTGCGTTCGCCAGCCACGCGGCAGTCGAAGAAGCGATTCTTGTCGAGTACCGTCGGGCAGACATAGACGTTTTCTCCTTCTACATAGGGGCTTTGGCCGTCTTGGGCCATAGCAAAGTAGCCAACAGCAACGGTAGTAGAAAGCGCAGCGGCAGCGCCGAGATACAGGGCGGTCTTTCCGGTCATGATCATGATCGAAGTCCTTTCGTGTGGTAGGAGTTGCCCTGGTATGGGCATGAGTTGATTTGCCGTACTGGCGTTACTTCTTCTTTTTCTTGTAGCGAACGACGATCCGGTTGTAGGTCGGATACTTCTCGATCACGTAGTCGGGACTGAGTGTCAGCAGGTTGTGCATGGCAATGCCGGTGGCCGTGAGCAATCCCAAGGCACCCGTAACACCCCCTGCGAAACTACCTGCTGCCAGGCCAATTCGACCGGCTGTATAAACGCGGCAGGTCAGCCCGGTGACCTCAATCTTGCTTTCGACCAGGCGAACGGCTTCGAGGAACTTGCCGCCGAGGCCTACGACCTCGAAGGACTCCTTGCTGCTGATGAGTTGAGGAAGTTTGGCGGTGGCCAGGTCGTCGAACGTCAGCTTTGTCATTGCTTCGATACTCTGCATGCGTGTGGCTGCTGAAGTAGGAACCACTTTATTGGATGGATTTCTACCTTTAAGGGTGAATGACAACCTTTGAAGACCTTCATGTCAAGAGGATGGCACTCGACCATTCAGGTTGACCTGGAGGATTCATGCCCATATCTGAACAAACGAACCTGACTCAACTGGTGGGTAAGGCGATTGCCAAGCAGCGAGTACGTGCTGGGCTGAGCCAGGAGCAAGTCGCTGAGCAGTTGGGGATTGGTAGCGAGGCGGTGTCACGCATCGAACGTGGTGTGGTGATGCCCAATATCGAGCGACTGATGCAGTTCGCGGAGATTTTTGGCTGTGAAGCAGCGGACTTGCTGACGCAGTCCAGCCCGCGCTCCGAAGATCAGGCCGTGCGTATCAGTCAGATGCTCAATCAGCTGAGTGCTGATGATCGCCAGCTCGTCCTTGAACTGGTCGAGCGGTTGAGCCAGCGGCTCGGCAAGGGCTGAGCGCGCTGGTTTCAGGCCTCGGCGTTTTCATCGAACAGTGCACCGCAACGGAGGCACAAGCAGTCGTACTGCATGAACTGAAAGTGTTGCACGTCCTTCAGAAAGGACTGGTTTTCAGTCCATTTCTGTTCCGATGCTTTCACGCCATTGGCGAGCAGGGTGAGTACGTTTTCCATGCTGGTTGCATCGCCTGAAGAGACATCTGCAGGTTGAAGTTGGCGTGCGGCTCGCAGAAAACCGTGCAGCGTGCTGATGAGCAAGACAACTGCCTTGACCGCATCAGCCGACACGACGGCGGACGAATCACAGATCAAGCAACGTGTGGACATAGGTCGCTCCTGAGACGGCAAGCCGTCCCGTTATCAGGATGGGATAGGGTGAGAAGGGCGCAGTGGTGCGTCGCTACAGATGGCCTAGCTCTGCGAGCGAAGTGATTCCCTCGTGGCCGACGATGAAATGATCCAGCGTTGTGGTGCCGACCATGGCCAAGGCGTTCTTCAGTGTCTGCGTTAGACGCAGATCTGCCTGACTGGGAGAGGGATCACCGGAAGGGTGGTTGTGCACCAAGATCACCGCTGCGGCGTTGTGAGCGAGCACGCTCTTGACCACTTCGCGCGGATACACGCTGGCCGCATCAAGGGTGCCGCGAAACAGCTCCTCGAAACTGATCACGCGGTGTTTGCTGTCGAGCAACAACACCGCAAAGACTTCATGCGGCAGATCTTGCAGCAGTACCTGCAGGTGCTCCCTGACCTTGTGTGGATCAGTTAGCGTCCGTCCCCTACTCAGTCGATGGGTGGCCAACTGCTGAGCCATGCGCAAGATGTCGGTTTCGGTAACTGGTGAATCAACCAGGAAACTGCCGGCGACTTCACCGGCCTTGAGCTTGTGAAATTTCATGGTGTGTCTCCGGTGGGCGAGCCGAGCCGGCCCGCCAGTGGTTAGGTAGAGGGTTCGAGCTGTTTGGATTGGGCTTCTAGTTTCTCGGCGAGTGACTGCGTGTGAACGGTGCTGTCGGGCCTCGACGTGGCAGGTTGACCGTCTGGGAAGAACTCTTCAGCAATGGCGCTGCTGTCCTCGCCGTCGTCCTCGAAGATGCCGTTGCCCAGACCGACACGCGCAGTGGCATCCAGCGCGGCTTGATCAAACCCAGCCGCCTGACGTGTCTCATCCAGCTCCCGCGCAGTGAGTAATGCTTGCTCCACGGTCATGCCGCCGCGCAGCGTCAGGTCGACGTAGAAAATCGGCGTGCCATGGCTCTGCCGGGTGGATTTGCCGCGTAGACGCAGCTCCAGCGGCAGGCAGGCCAGACGATCACCTGAGATAGCTCGGAAGTACTGCAATCGGGCAATCAGCGTGCGGATGCTGTTGAAGCCCGTGGTGCGAAATACAAAGCTGCCCAGGGCATCCTCATCGCCGATCACCACATTCATTCGTCCGTAGGGCTTGCAGGCATTGCCCTTGGCCAGGGGGCAGGCATCGGGCGACGGGCAGGGCAGCGATTGAACGCCGTCCTTTCCGATACGCTTGCAGGTTTCACCGTTGCCGACACAAACCGGTCGCCCGGTTTGCCGATCAAACAGGGTGTAATCAGCGCGGAAGTTCAGCTCAGGTTCGTTGAACAGCAAGCGCACCGGGATGCTGCGCAGCTTGTCGTCCTTGCCCTGACGCAACTCATCATTGAGTGGATGCAGTAACCAGCCGTCCTTGCCCTGCACCTGAGATGTGATGGTGAATTGGTCGTCTTTCTCCGGCAGGCGCTTGCCGTTCTTCTCGACGACCTTGCCGATGGAGATGCGCCCGAGTACGGGTGGGGTAATTGCCAGACCTTTGAGCATGATGGCGCTCCTTGAAAGCAAAAAAGGCCAGCCACACAGCGCGAACTGCATGGACTGGCCAAGGGGAGGGATTGAGTGGAAGAGGGTGATCAACCGATCAGAAAGCGCCGGCTGCCTTCCTTGAGCTTCGGGTAGCGGGCCTGCAGGTAGGGCTTTTCCTGAAGCATGCGCTCAACATCGAGCACGGTGCTGTCCTTGGCTTTACGCCAGCTCACGTAGCCGCTGGAGAACTCGGCGCGGGTGGATTCACCCATGGCCTGCTGCAGCATTTGCTTGAGCTCGGCCTCGCGTTTCTCCTTCTCGGAGATCGACTGACGCACAGCCTTCAGCTCCAGAAAGGCAGCCGCCAGACCGGCATTGCCGCTGAAGTCGACGACCTGGCCATTGTCCTGCGGATACAGGCAACGCAGCGCCAGCTCAGCCGAGGCACTGCCATCGGCAGGTGGTGGTGTATCCGTTTCAACGTACTGCCAGAAACGGCGCTCCAGCTCGATCAGGCGAGCGATCATCTGCTCGTCCCGCTCGATGCGATGGATCTCCAGTGTCTGACCACCGAGTAACACAGCGACATCTGCCGCCTGCTTGCCGGTGACGGCGAGCTGGTGCATCACCTGCAATTGCACATATTCGGGAACGCCTTCTTTCCAGAGGCGTGCCCCGTTTATGCCGGCTGTCTTGCATTCGAGGATCTGCACCTCGTCCGTGCCGATCACCTCGCGATCGATGTTGGCCAGCATCCAGGGCAACTCCGGATTGGGATGCTGCAGCACGGCGTTGATGCGGCGTACCTTGTGCTTCGTGCGCTTGCTGTAATGCCAGGCCACGATGGGCTCCAGCACGTTGCCCCAGTAAGCCGGGCTTTCTTCATCGTGCGGGTCGGTCTTCGGCAGGTTGCTGTCTCGACCAGTTTTCTCCAGCCACAGCTCCAGTTGGGACTTGTAGGGATTGAGTCCAACCGCTGCTGCGGCATCCGAACTGCCGATGCCTTGTTTGCGGATCTGCAACCAGTCCTCGCGCGGCAGCTCCTTGGTGCTGACCAGGCGCAGTGCAGGGCGTTTCTTGCTGGTGCTGCCATTCAATGACGTTGCTTTCATGGTGTTCACCTCGCGGACACAAAAACGCCCGATCAGCGCTGAGCTGACCGGGCGTCATGGGTGGATGAAATGGAGAAAGGGGAGGATCAGGCGACCATTTGCAGAGCTGCGTCCAGTGCACGTTGCTTGACCTGTGCACCCTGGCCAAACCAGGCCGAGTCGAGGCGGTACTCAGTGCTGCGAGCACGACGCTCATGGTCAACGTACTCGGTCACCGCGTTGAGCAAGCCCCAGGCAGTGCCGCGAGCCGACTCCAGATCCGAGCCGCGCCCGCGCCCTTCGTACAGCTCCTGCACACGGCGCAGGGCGCGCTCGTTGGGTAACTGTCCAGGCAATTGTCCGGTCGGGCTGACCTCGCACAGCACGTTCATAAAGAAGCCCAAGGCTTCATGCCACTGCACCTTGCGTTCAGCCAGCGCGCGCATGCGGTACATGAAGTCGTCCCATTGCGAAATGGCGATGCCGAGCTGATTCTTCACCACCTTCGGATCGAAGCGGGTGTTGTGCGGCACCTTGATCGCATGGCTGGTGCCGTCCAGGGCCACCGCCAGGGTGTTGTTGCACACCACGCGCACGGTGGTCGGTGTTGCCGTAGTGGCCAGGGTGCCGTCACAGGAGGTGGCCAACAGCAGGTAGCCGTTGACCTGATCGTTGCCCTTGATCGACGCGCCTTGCCCGGTACGCGCCAGCGCCCAGAACTTGCGACCGCCCTTGAGCACGCCTGCCGTTTCCAACTCATAACCGGATACTTCGGTCAGATCGCGATAGAACTCCAGAACCTCTCGTGGCTGCACAGTGTGATAGCGGTTGGAAACTACCGACAGCGGAGCCTTGGTATCTGAGCGGAAGAGCACCTTCTGCTCCGGGAAGGAATGGATGCTGCCCAGATGGCTGATGAACTCTGATTTGAAATAGACAGGACTTTCCTGGATCTGCCAGTCCATGCCGGCCTCACGTTGCCAGACTTCGATGGACTGTTTGCGAGGCAGGTTGTTGCCCAGTCCATGCCAGGGAGTCGCGCCGACGTAGGCCATTTGTTCGACTTGATGAGCCATGATGAATTTCCTTTGAGCAATAGCCGGCATAAAGCGCTGCGCATGGCGCAGCACCGGCATTTAGAGATGAATGAAAGAGAAGGGAGGCCGGATCAGACCGGTTGATTGAAGCGGTGACCGCAGCTCAGGCAGCGGTTGTGGGCCAGCACATGACGGTCGAGTTTTTCACCAAGCTGAGCCCCCATCGCACAGCCGCCAGCGGCGCCAACCAGGCCGCTGAGAATGGCTGATGACAGGGCGTTGAGGTTGACGTTGGGAGGCTTGGCGAGATCGCTACTGGTAACAGCTGGGCCAGTGAGCAGGATGGTGCCGGCACCTCGAAGCGCACCACCCAGCATGCCGATGAACGCGGCAATCCGCATGGCGGTGAGGTGCGTGGAGACCTGAGTAGAGCGGCAGCTCGGGCAGTGCAATGACATGGTTGAATACTCCATGGTGGGGATGTCATTGCAGTGATGTGTGACTGAGATTTTTTCGAATCGAATGGTCGCGAGTGATAGATGGCGACTCAAATGAGCGTCGCGGCAGGATTTACGCGCTAGCTGAATGCGGTGACCACAATGTGCTACATAGTGCGGTTATATCTCTCCAACTACGATCAGCAGGGAAATGAGCCGGTACCAACCACCGTTGACGTTGACACCACGCATGCTGGCGCTGACTGCCGAGATTGGCGAGCGTGTCGGACATTTGTCCGCTCTGCATGAAGGGGCGCTGACGCCGCAACTGCGTCGGGGTAACCGCATCCGTACTATCCAGGCATCACTCGCTATTGAGAACAACACGCTAAGCGTCGAGCAGGTCACTGCTGTGTTGGATGGCAAGCGCGTGCTTGGTTTGCCGCGTGAAATTCAGGAAGTGCGCAATGCCTTTTCAGCCTACGAGGCGATGCCTGAGTGGCAACCGAGTTTGCGTGATGATTTGTTGGCAGCCCACGCGCTGCTGATGCATGGGCTGATCGATGATGTCGGTAGCTATCGGCGTGGTGGTGTAGGTATCTATCGAGGGGAGCGTTTGCTGCATATGGCGCCCCCAGCCAACCGGGTTCCGCAGTTGATGGATGATTTGCTGGCATGGCTGAGCCGTTGCGAGCTGCATCCACTGATCGCCAGTTGCGTGTTCCATTACGAGTTCGAGTTCATCCACCCCTTCGCAGATGGTAATGGGCGAATGGGGCGCCTATGGCAAACCTTGATACTCAGCCAATGGCGAGCGGTTCTTGCGTATTTGCCAGTAGAGAGTGTGATTCGCGAGCAACAGGATGCTTATTACGAAGCATTGGCCATTTCTGACAAGGCAGCAGAGGCGACGCCTTTCGTTGAATTCATGCTGGCAGCTTTGCGGCAGGCGCTACTTGAAGGCATTGCAGGCGATCAAGTAAGCGATCAAGTAAGCGATCAAGTAGCACGCTTACTGCAAGCGCTAGCGCCAGGTGAGGCTCTCAAAGCCAGCGAATTGATGCAGCGTTTGGGGCTGGCGCATCGTCCGACATTCAGCAACAACTACCTCAAGCCTGCCCTGGCAGCTGGTTTGATCGAGATGACCGACTCTGCGTCGCCGCGTAGCCCCGCGCAGAAGTACCGGAGAGCTGGGCTTTCCGGGTAGCGCAGCTTCCTAGCTTGTGGTGCAAGGACTACTACCAGACGCAGTTCGCAGGGTATGCGCGCCACCTAGCATCACTGCCCTAGTACGAGTAGCGAAAGGACTGGACGCCCTTGGCCTGGTGGATTCACTACAACCTGCCATACGCCAGCTAGTTCTGGTTTCCCGTGCTGGCGGCATTCAACCTGCGTTGGAGCGCAAACCCGAATACGCTACCGAGCATCGGCACCTACGTTACCAACCCACATACGGGGGACAGGAAGGCATTGGTACAAGACGGGGTGACCACACTCAGTCTGGATGAGCGCAAGTTGATCGTTCGCCCATGGTTGGCGAGCCTGGTATGAGCTGTGACTCCAGTAAGCTGAAACATGGTGGATGCGGCGTGCCATCTCGCCGAAACGGAACCTCACTTGAAGGAACAGCCTGCAGATGTGATCTGCAGGAGCATTCCCCGTCAGGGGGCCTGCGCGACAGATTGCATTAGGGGAACTGAGCATTTCAGCTGCTGCTGATGTGAGTCAGCTCAGTGGTTGGCATGTTGCTCTTAATCTTTACCTGGTAGTGGCAGATGGATATTGTGACGAGCATCGCACCAGGGCAGGCCGAAGTACCTCAGGGAAGGCCATTTATAGCGTTCACATACGTTTTGGAACGTCCTCCGACGCCTATTACTGCCATCTGGTTCGATCACCTGATGCTCATGACCTGAGCATGCGCATTGGTTTCGTTTAAGGCCGGAGCATGGACAAGAAATCGCTTTCAGAGCGTGATATCTGCAGCAAATTCATTTCCCCTGATGGACCTCTGCGACCAACTCAAAGCCCGCCTTAACCAGGCCCGGCAAGTGCACGAGCATCTGGCCAGTGCGCTGGTCGAGCAGGCCGTGGCCTGATTTAACAAGAGCACTGATAAGGACATCCTATGCGTCCCGACAAGAAAGCCGTCATCGACCTATTTACCGAGCGCGCGCAGTACCTGATCCCCTTGTTCCAGCGCGGTTACGTGTGGACGCTGAACGAGCAGGTGCAGCCGCTCTGGGAAGACCTCGTTGACCGCCTGGAGGCTATTGTCCAGCATCAGGCCGATACAACCATGGTCGGGGCTGGCCGGCTTAGGCCGCTACGCCGGCACTTCCTCGGCACCGTGGTGATCGGCAGCCTCAAGGGCGGCAGCAGTGATGCCGTGGGCAACCGCGATGTGATCGACGGCCAGCAGCGCATCACCACCCTGCAGATCCTGCTGCTGGCGTTTCGCGACCTGGCGGCGCCGCTGGATGACGAGGCGCTGAGCTACGACCTCAAGCCGCTGACGCAGAATATCGGTAAGTACCGTCAGAGCAGCGATTCGCTCAAGGTGCTGCCGACCAATGTCGGCCGCGATGTGATGCAAGCGCTGGCCGAGCTGGGCAGCGCGGAGAAGGTTTGCGAGCGTTTCCCGGCCAAGGTTGGTCGGCAGTATCAGGAACGCCCGGCGATGGTGCGTGCCTACCTGTTCTTCCATGCCATGCTGGCCTGCCACCTGCGTGGCCTGCGCTACGATGACCTGTTGCCGGGCGCCGCGGCGGATGCAGAGCGCGCCGTGGCCCATGCGGTGATTCGCTCCATCGACGCGGACAACCAGCTGAAACTGCCGGGCGCCGACCTGCCGCTGCAGGTGGAGCGCGCCCATGCGCTGCTGGCGACGCTACGCGAGGGCTTCCAGATCATGTCGCTGGAGCTGGAGGACGAGGACGACCCGCAGATCATCTTCGAAACCCTCAATGCCCGGGGCGCACCGCTGCTGCCGAGCGACCTCATCCGCAACTTCATCTTCCTCCACGCCACACGTAACGGCGAAGACGTGGATGAGCTGTATCGCCAGGGCTGGCAGCACTTCGACGAGGCGGTGGACACCAGCACCGGCAAGGGCGCCAAGTTCTGGAAGCAGCAGGAGCGGCAGGGCCGCCTGAAGAACTCGCGCCTGGATCTGCTGCTGTACCACTACGTGGGTATGCGCAAGTGCGAGGATCTGAAGGTCGCCCACGTGTTCAACGAGTTCAAGGGCTGGTGGCAGGACGAGCCGCGCGACACCCAGCGCGAGTTGGCTCGTATCACGCACCTGGCGGATTATTTCCAGACCTTTATCTTGCCGGGGCAGGGGAGCCGCTTCGATCTGTTCTGCCGACGCCTGAAGCTGCTGGATGTGTCCACGGTGACGCCGCTGGTGCTGTACCTGCTGGAGCACGATAAGCCGGATTCCGCCGAGTTTCTGCAGGCCATCGGCGACCTGGAGTCTTACCTGGTGCGCCGCTTTATCTGTGGCTACACCACCAAGAGCTACAACCGTATCTTCCTCAACCGCCTGCTGGCGGAGATGGTGCGCGAGCAGAAGACCGATGCCGCGACCCTTCGCAGCAAGCTGCTGTCCCTGCAGGGCGACAGCCAGTGCTGGCCGGATGACGAGACCTTTGCCCGCAACTGGTGCCATCGTGGCCTCTACCAGGGCCGTAATACCGGCAAGGTGCGCGCGGTTCTCGAAGCACTGGAGCTGTCCATGCGCGGCAGCAAGCAGGAGAGCCTGGTGCTCCCCGACGGCCTGACCGTGGAGCATGTGCTGCCGCAGAAGTGGCAAACGAACTGGCCGCTGGCAGAGGACACCCCGGAGAACCAAGAAAAGCGCAGCCGCCTGCTGCACAGCATCGGTAACCTCACGCTAGTGACCCAGGCCTTCAACTCCTCTCTGAGCAACGAGCCCTTTGCTGTCAAACGGCAGGAGATCGTGACAACCAGCCTGCTGATGCTCAACACCCACTTCCAGCGCTATGGCGACAATGATGCTTGGGATGAGGACGAGATCGTGGCGCGGGCGGACAGCCTGTTTGCATCCGCGCTGAAGATTTGGCCGATGCCGAAGTGATGCTCAACCACTGATTATCAAATAATGATTTGAGTTCCCAGACATGATGGACCTGCTGCAACACCTTATCCCTGACTTCGCCCACATGTTCAGTGCCAATCCCAACGGCATCAGTGCGTGGTTTTGGTCTGCGACGGCACTGATTTTCGGCTTGTCGCTTTATTTTCTGTTCGTGCACTTTCGCCGTTTTCGTACCCGGCTGCGTGCCCTGCGTTCTTTGCTTGAAGGGCAAAGCAAGGAAACCCTGGCGCTTAGCCGGCGCGAAACCATGCAAAAGGCGCAGGGTTTGGATGCGCCCAATGTCGGCATGCTGTGGCGTGAATTCGACGAAAGCCTGGTGCTGTCGTCCGATCAGAAGCATCTGTTCAATACGCTGGATGCCGAGCATTTCTTCAATGCCCGAACCTTGGCTCCCGGCCTGACAGCCAGCCGCTTGCTGGCTGCTGCACCGAGCTTCCTGGTGGCCATCGGTGTGCTTGGCACATTCGTTGGCCTGACGGTGGGGCTGGAAGGATTGGTCGGCACCTCGGATGAGATCGAGGCACTCAAGGGTGGCATCAACAAGCTGATTTCCGGTGCTGCCGTAGCCTTCATGACGTCGGTATGGGGTGTGTTCTTCAGCCTATTGCTGAACTTTGTCGAAAAGATGTTCGAGCGTTCAGCGCTGGGCCAGATCCAGCAGCTGCAGCACGATATCGACTTTCTCTACCCACGCATTCCCGCAGAGCAGTCGCTGGTGCATATCGCCGAGTACGGCAAGGAGAGCAAGGAAGCGCTACAGGAGCTGCACGAGCGTATTGGCGATCGTCTACAGGAAACGCTCAATGGCATGAGCGAAGCGATGCAGACGGCGCTGACCGATGCCTTGAACAACATCATGGCGCCAGCCATCCAGACTCTGGTCAGCACCACCAGCCAGCAGTCCACGCAGGTGCTGGAAAAGCTGGTGGGTAATTTCATGGACGGCATGACCTCTGTGGGCCGTGAGCAGGGCTTGCAGATGCAGCAGGCGGCGGCTGACGTGAACGCTGCCGTCAGTGGCATGAGTGAGCGCTTGAACCAACTGTTCAGCAGCCTGAATGAACAGCAGGGTCGACAGATGGAGGTGGCTCAGCAACAGAGTGCGGCCTTCGAGACGCAGTTGCAGCGCATCAGTGGTTCTGCCGAAGAGCGCCAGGCACAGATGGAGCAACGCTTTGCTGAGTTGATGTCGGGGCTGACGAACCAGTTGCAAGCCCAGTTGGGTACTGCCCAGCAGCGCGACGAGGAGCGCCAGGTGCTGTTCGAGCGCCTGCTTGGCCAGGCTAGCAGCAGCCAGACGGCGATGTTGGAGCAATTTTCCAGCTCAACCCGCAAGCAGATGCAAGCGATGGCTGAGGCGGGCAACGAGCGCCACAGCAATCTGGAGAAGGTGTTCTCTCGTTTGATGATGAATCTCAACACCCAGCTCGATTCGCAAATGGGCGCGGCAGAGCAGCGTGAGCAGGCACGCCAACAACGCTTCCAGGAGCAGCTTGATCATGTGTCGATCCATCAACAGGAACTGCTCTCAGGTCTGGCCAGCGCTGTACAGGCGACCCAGCAGCAAAGCCGCCTAATGGCGGATCAGCATCAACAGTTGCTGGGCCAGCTTAAGCAGGTATCGGAAGCGACTGCACAAAGCAGCAAACATCTGGACAGCAGTGCGAATCAGCTTGGGCTTCTATCCGCGAATCTGCGCCAGGCCGCCGATACCTTGGGGCAGCGACTGGAGGCCGTTACTCATGGTGTCGAGAAAGCCGGCCAGCAGAACGCCGAATTGGCAGCTCAGTTGCAAAGCCAGGCCGCTACCTTGGCGCAGCTTCAGGCCACGTTGCTGGAGGGGGCGCAGCGCTTTGAGCAGGCAGCCGGCGAGGCGCGTAACGGCTTTGGCGAGATGAAATCCGCTCAGCAGGAGTTTCTCTCTGGTGTGCGCCATGAATTCACCGCACTGGGTGAAAAACTGCGTGAGCAGGTCGAGGCAGTAGAGAAGCAAGCCGAGGAATGGCTGCGCAGCTATGCCGGCGAAGTCCGGACGCAAATCGATGACCGCATGAACAAGTGGAACGAGGTGTCGCTCAGCTACGCCGACCAGATGCATCGAACGGTGCAAGCCATGAGCAGCATTCTGGATGAGCTGGAGGCACGCTGATGCGCCTGGGTAAATCCAAGGAAGTGAGCGTCGACGAAGAGAACCCTTATTGGATGTCCTTCTCGGACATCATGTCGGCGTTGCTGGTGATCTTCATTCTGGCCTCTGTAATTCTGATCCTGCAGTTGATGGAAATTCAGAAGGAGCTGCAAGAGCGCCAGGTGCAGTTCGAGCAGGAACTGGTCGAACTGAAAAAAGCAGAGCAGGTGCGCCGCACCATTCTTGATGAGGCCGTGGAGGCTCTGCGCGAGCGCGGCATCAAGGTCGAGGTGAGCGAGAACCATACGGTCCTGAGTATTCCCAACGATCTGCTGGGTTTCGACACCGGTGCCTACGACATTCATGCCGCCTATCAGGCGCGTGCTCTAGAGATTGGTAAGGTCATCAATGAGGTGATCTCGCGAGAGGATCGAGTTGAGTTCCTCGATACGATCTTCATCGAGGGGCATACGGACAATCGTCCGCTCCAGGGCTTTATGGGCAAAGGCAACTGGGGGCTCTCAACCTTCCGTGCCATTTCTCTCTGGCAGTTCTGGGGGAGCGCGCTGTCCCCCGATGAGCAATTGGCAAGGTTGAAGAACAAGGATGGCAAGCCACTGTTCTCGGTCAGCGGTTACGGCGAAACCCGCCCCGTGTTGGTTGACCAGCAGACCGAGGATGACTTCAAGCGCAATCGACGCATCGATATCCGCTTCACCATTCGTCGTCCCGACAGCGCTCAGTACGAGCAGGTGCGTGATCGTCTGGAGGAGGTCAAGCCGTGAAGCTGCCTCCTGTTCACATGCCGGTCGCTGAATGGGCGCCCGTGGTGCGGGAGCGATGGACGGTGCTGGTCGAAAAGGTCACTCGAATGAAGGCCGCAAGTGGCAAGAGCGACGCCTTTGACGCCATGTTGGCACGATTGCGTGACATGGCGAGTACGGGGCGTTTTGACGGCCTGCCTGAGCTGCTAAAACGTCGTCTTACTGCGCGTGCGTTGACCTGGTTGTGGCTCAACGACGAGGCTATGGGTAGGCGTTTGCTTAGTTCGCGTCTGCTTTCGGTGCTTGTCGATGCTCAGCAGCCGAGGCTGACACGTATCACCTTGCAGCAGTTGGCTCAGTTTTACTTTCGTCGCTTCGACAAGCTGGATGAGCACGATGGGCTGCGTAAGCAGCTTGAGCAGATTTTGCTCCAGCAACTGCATTTACTCCCCGAGCCCAAAGTAAGTGGCCCCCAGGCTGATCCGCTGGTAACGCTCAAGCGTGATGGACATTGGTTGTTGCCGCCTGACGGGCCAGTCCAGCTGGTTGAGCGGGTACGCGACAGTGGCCATGAGCTGGGCGAGACCTTTGAGGTCATGGGATTGCAGGGCTTTGATGACGGGCGTTATGGCGATATCTGCCGGGCCCACTTCTACCTGGAAACCTTACGAGGGCTTTCGCCCGGTGAATACGATCCGGTGCTGGATGAGCTGCAGAAGCCCGCTGTGTCCAAGGCTCCGTACGAGGGCGAGCGTCGTATCGGTCATATTGCGCTGGAGATTCTGATCGATCGCGCCGGACAGGAGCCTGGTGAGATCTGGCAGAACTTTATTCTCAATCTGGCGGGGGATCCGCGGATCGCAAGTACCGCAGCCAACTACCGTGAGTGGTGGCAACCACTTGGTGAGGCGCGTATTCAGAAGGTGCGTGGTTGGTTGTCTAAGGAAGACCTTCGGTTGTTCCTGCAGGCGGTTGAGCAATATGGCTTGGAGTCGGGAAAGGAAGATCTCAAGCGTATGTTCCCGGCGCGCAAACTGTTCTTGGAGGGATTGTTCGCGCTCGGCTTGATCCGACATACGAGGTTGATGCTTGGCCGCAATGCCAAGCAGTCGGTGAAGCGTATTCTCGGAAGTGAGGTAAAAACCAGCTTCGCAGGCATGGATTCAGCCATGAGCGACAAGGCGGTGATCTATCTCGATTGTGGCCACTTCCATCTGGTCGAGGGCTCCCATAGTTTCAAAATATGGGTTTACCTCGGCCAGCCAGGGCATTGGGTCAAGTCGTATGAGCGAAATCAGTTCTCGCACTTCGATCTGACAACGTCGTTGCCTAATCAATACAAGGCAGCCTACCCAAGCCTTCCCTACGAGGCAGTGACCCATAACGGTTCCTGGCAGCGTAAGGTGTTCGATTTCCTGGCGGATAACGGTATTGCGCTGGATATCGAAAAATTGCTTAGCCGGTCGGAGTACAAGGCATATTTGAGCAAATACGGCCTACCCGTCGTGAGGGGCAAGAAAGCGCGCGTTGAGCCACTGCTTCAGCAAAGCGCGAAGTCTGATTCGGCCCCAGTTTCTCAGGGTGGAGCAACCGGCTCTGTGTCCGCGCATCGTATGGCTGAACCGCGTCCTCCTGTTGTAGGTGCTTTTGCATCAGAAGCTCCAAGAGCCTCCGGCACGGCACTGACCGACACGCAATTATCGATTCTGGCCTACCTGTCCAAGCACCCGGAAAGCTTGATGGGAGATATTCGTCGAGCCCTAGAAGGCGATGAAGCACTCTTTTACGAGATCCAGGACGCTCTTCGAGGCAGTATTTCAAGCTACGTCCAACAGAACGAAGTCTTCCAATGGTCCTTATCCAGCAAGGGAGAGGCATTGTTGCGTAAAGCGGATTTAGATCCTGCACCCAACACCTCTGATGCAGACAAGCTACCTTTAATGGCTACTTTGCAGCATTTGGGGACGTTTGACTTGCAGGTGTTGTGGTACTTCAAAAATAACCCAGGCGACAAGGTGCGCCACGCAGCAAACGTTTTCGGCGTCGAGGCGCGGGTGATTAACCAGGTGCTTTACGGTTCATTGAAGGGCATGTGTGTGCAGGACAAGCAGTTCGGCTGGTCCGTTAATGAAACGACTCGCCTCTCACTTGAAGCGTTGGATAAACAGGACAGGGCTGAATAAATGAGCTTGATGGATATTTTTCGTTCGCTGATTGGTGAGCGAGACGGGGCGCTCAGTACTCAGCAAGGCTTTCAGTCTCAGCCTGATTCCAATGGCTTGAATTTCTACCTGCCCTTGCCGACCTTCAAGGCGCTGCAAACCGGGCAGGGCAGTGCTTTAGAAAAGATTCAGCTGATCGTGCTCAACATGCTGGTTGAGCAAGGGATTGCCGAAAACACGGCCAACGGTTTTCACATCGGTGCAGAAGATATTGCCGGGATGGATTTGGAGCAGGCCGAGATCCTGCGCTTGCCAAGACGTCTGCCCGGACGCTTTCTCACTTCGATTAGCGGGCGCACGGGCAACAGTGGTTTTCGTGTGGCGATCACGCTGGAAATGCCAGACGGCCCTGCCAGCTTCAGTCGCAAAGGCCCCTATCTGTACCTGACCAGCAGTGAGTGCTATTGGCTGACGCCGGCTGAAATGATGGGGTTGCAGGCTTGGGAACTGCATGAGTCTTTAGGCCCAGAGCAGCGAGGAGAGGCGGCAAATCTACGCCTGATGGCCGAGCTGCAGACCGCCGCGCGCAGCGGGATGCGTATTGATCTTAGCCACTTTGAGCGGCTGGATGTGGTGGTGCCTCAGAACATCAGGGTTATCGCTACGCGTTTACCAGACGGCAGCCTCCAACTCTGCCCGAGCCTTGGGGATGGCTCCAGTGCTGACCAGCTGGAAAAACGCTGGTCGCAGTTGGATATGACCGCCGATGGTGGTGTGCTGCGCATCGACAATCGTGTGTTGCTGCTGGATCAGGCGCGGATGGATGGCATCCGCAATGTGCTGGCTAACAAACGTATCCCGGCTGATCAGGTCAACGAGTTTATTGCCACGCCAACGGCGTTTCTCGATGCTGCGCTGGTCAATCTTGAGGTGGGCTTTTCTGCCCGGGTTGCGGGTATTGGCAAGCTTCAGCACATGGATTTCGGTGTGCTGGATGCAACCAAGAATGACTGGTTTGCGCTGGATAAGCGCCCGGCACCTGCAGCGATCCTGAGCAAGCTGATTCAGTCCCCCGAGGACTTGCAGCGCTTCGAGGAGGTACTGCAGGCGGCTAATGAACAGGGCGCGACGACTCTGTCGTTTGCTGGCGAGGTGATCGATATCTCTGACGCGCCGACTGTTCAGCAAGAGCTGGCCAGGGCTCGCCAGAACATGGCTCATGTGAGCGATAGCGAACCGCACAGCGAGGAGGGTGTTCTCAGTGGGGAGGACAAGGAGAAAGTCGGGGTCATTCTCAAGGATGCCGACGAGATCAATTCTGCACTGTTGCGTAAGGCTGCTGCTGCGAGGCCGCTGGTGGTGCCAGATTGGTCGACCTATGTCCGTGAGCCGTTCCCTCATCAGCGTGAGGGGGTCGAGTGGATGCTGAAGCTTATGGGCGCAGCGTTGCAGGATGAAACTGATGATCTCTATCGCCTGCAGGGTGGTCTGCTTGCAGATGACATGGGCCTCGGCAAGACATACATGTCGCTGGTCGCAGTCGGCGAGTATCTGGCCAGTCAGCGCGCGGCTGACAAGCCGCAGAAGCCGGTTCTGGTGGTGGCGCCACTGAGTCTGTTGGAAAACTGGGAGGATGAAGTCGGTAAGACCTTCGCCAGCATTCCGTTCCGCGATGTGGTGGTGCTGCAGTCGGGGCGGAGTCTGCGTGACTATCGTGTCAAAGGTGCTGAGCGTGAATCGGTGCAGTTGGCGTCGATGATTGATGACAGCAGCGGCATGATGGATGAGCAGAGCATTCGCTATGCACTGCATGTGGGGCCGGAAGCAGGCGTGCATCGTCTGGACATGGACCGTCGCTTAGTGCTCACGACCTATCAGACCCTGCGTGATTATCAGTTCTCCCTGTGCCGAATCGACTGGGGCATGGTCATCTTCGACGAGGCGCAGAACATCAAGAACCCCAATGCGCTGCAGACTATTGCCGCTAAAGGGCTCAAGGCGGATTTCAAACTGTTGGCGACTGGCACGCCGGTGGAAAATAGCCTGGGCGATTTCTGGTGCCTGATGCATACGGTGCAGCCTGGCTTACTTGGTGGCTGGGAAAGCTTCCGCGATACCTGGATCAAGCCAATTCTGGCTGCAAGCGATGAAGAGCGTGATGAGGTACGGGCGCGTTTGGGCGAGCAGCTGCGGCGTGCTGTAGGCATATTCATGTTGCGGCGGGTTAAAGAAGATCAGCTCAAAGGCCTACCAGCCAAGACTATTCTCAGTGGTGTCGAGCAAGCCGATCATGGCCTGCAACGGTATGCGGCGCAGTTGGGTGTGGTGATGAAAGGCATCCAGTTGCAGGCCTACGACGAAGTCCTCGACAGCTATCGGGCTCGTCGTGCAAGCGCTGAGGATATGCGTGGTACCGCACTGGCGGCTTTGACTCAGCTTCGCTCCATTTCCCTGCACCCACGGCTGGAGAATGAGTCGGCGCTGTACAGCGAGGATGGCAAGCAGGCGCGACAACTGATGATGGAGTCCGGCAAGCTGGCGGTGCTGCTGCAGTTACTCGATGAGATCCGCAGCAAGGGTGAAAAGGTCATCCTATTCATGATGACCAAGCGCTTGCAACGAGTCCTCAAGCTCTGGCTGGATCAGATCTATGACCTGAATGTGGCGGTGATCAATGGTGACACCCAGGCTGTGGCGACTCGGGCTGAGGACATGACGCGCAAGAAGCTAATTGCCGAGTTTGAAGCGAAAAGTGGCTTCAACATCCTGATCATGTCGCCAGTAGCCGCTGGTGTCGGTTTGACGGTGATTGGGGCCAACCATGTGGTGCATTTAGAGCGTCATTGGAACCCGGCTAAAGAAGCGCAAGCGTCTGACCGGGTTTACCGGATCGGCCAAACCAAGTCAGTGTTCATCCATCTGCCTGCCGTCACTCACCCCCAGTACGACTCGTTTGACGTGCACTTGGATCGACTTCTGCGGGGAAAGCTGATGTTGAAAGATGCCGTTGTCACTCCAGAGGCAGTTGCTGAGAGCGAGATGATCCAATCAATGGGCCTTTGACCTCAGAAACTATCATCAAGAGTTGTGATGATAGTCCCTATTTCTGTGCCTAATTTTCAGCAAGGAATGCAGTTTGATGTTACCAACTCCCCTGCTAGAAAGTGTGATCTTTGATCTTGAAGTGGTTCCATCCGATAAAGGAAGACCAGCAAAGATCACGATGGTCGGCGCTTTGCGACCAGGGAGTGATGATGCTCTGGAGTTGCGGGTATCCAGCAACCCGCTGCCTGCGCTGCAATCTCTAGATGAGTTGAGTGTTAATGCAGAGTATTTGATCGGGCACAACATCATTGAGCACGACTTACCGATCATTCAAGCGTTAGCTCCGCAGCTCTCGCTGCATGAACGGCCCGTAATCGATACGTTACGCCTTTCTCCTCTGGCCTTCCCACAGAACCCGTATCATCGACTGGTTAAAGACTACAAGCTCATTCGAGATAGCCTTAACTCGCCACTCTCTGATTGCCGCTCAACATTAGTCTTGGTTGAGGATCAGTTCCGGTCTTTCAGTCAGCTAAATGATCTCAATCCGCAGGAACTCTTGTGCTATCAAGCGCTGTTGGCACCGGGCATAAAGAGCGATCTGGGCGTTTTCTTCGCGTCGATAACTGGGCAGGCCCCGGTGGCCATATCCGAGCTCAAAACGCTGGTTTCGCAATTGCTGCAAGAGACGGATCCAGCCCTTCAGCGTGACTTGAAGGTATGCCGAGCACGGCTTGAGCAACTACTTGAGGAGGATTTACAGCGGGGGGACCTGCATTGGCCGTTGGCCTACGCACTGGCCTGGCTTCGTGTATCTGGCGGCAACTCGGTACTGGCGCCCTGGGTGCGACATCAGTTTCCAGAGGCCGGGCGGCTAATCTCCGAGCTGCGCGACGTGCCATGTCAGCGAGAGGATTGCCAGTACTGTCAGACGACTCATGACCCACGCCACGAGCTCAAACGCTACTTCGGCTTCCCTGATTTTCGCTATGAGCAGCCAGGGAAAAGTCTTCAGCACGATATCGTTTTGGCTGGCATGCGTGGACAGCACGTACTGGCTATCCTGGCGACCGGCGGGGGCAAGTCGCTGTGCTACCAGTTACCTGCGTTGAATCGCTTCCATCGTAACGGCAGCCTTACCGTCATCGTTTCGCCGTTGCAGTCGCTGATGAAGGATCAGGTCGACGGGCTGCTGGAGCGCAACGTCCAGTGCGCCGCAGCTCTGAATGGCCTGCTGACCATGCCGGAGCGCGCCGAGGTGCTGGAGAAGATTCAGATGGGCGACGTCGGCATATTGCTGGTGTCCCCCGAGCAGTTCCGCAACAAGGCTTTCCGGAGAGCGATTCGCCAGCGTCAGGTCGGTGCCTGGATTTTTGATGAGGCGCACTGCCTATCGAAATGGGGCAGCGACTTTCGGCCAGACTACCTTTATGTGTCCCGCTTCATCCGGGAGTACACCGCTGACCAACCGCTGGCGCAGATTGGTTGTTTTACCGCGACAGCCAAGCCCGATGTGCTCGCGGATATCCAGAGCCATTTCAGGGAAAGCCTGGGCATTGAATTCAAGGTGTTCCCCGGAGGGCACGAGCGAACCAATCTGCATTTTGATGTGCTGCCCTGCACCAAGGCAGAGAAGTGGTCGCGTACTGATGGATTATTGCGAGAGCACCTGGACGCTCAGGAGGGCGGTGCAGTCGTCTTCGTTTCCAGTCGCAAGAGTGCCGAGGAGCTGTCCGATTTTCTGATTGGCCAAGGGTGGCCTTGCAAGCACTTTCATGCCGGTCTTGAGCCCAACACCAAAACGGATATTCAGGACGATTTCAAGGCTGGGCAACTGAGAATCATCGTAGCTACCAACGCCTTCGGAATGGGCGTGGACAAGGCTGATATCCGTCTCGTCGTGCATGCCGACATACCAGGTTCGCTGGAGAACTACCTGCAGGAGGCGGGCAGGGCTGGGCGTGATCAGGGTGATGCACGCTGTGTGCTGTTGTACGACCCGCAGGACATCGAAACCCAGTTCGGCATGAGCGAGCGCTCGAAGCTCAGCATCCGCGACATCCAGCAGATCCTGCGCAAGTTGCGTAACGAGAGCAATCGGCGAAAGGGTGGCAAGCTGGTCATCACAGCGGGTGAAATCCTCTTGGACGATGACGTTGAAACCACCTTCTCCGCAGATGAGCGTGATGCTGAAACCAAGGTCGTTACGGCGGTTGCCTGGCTGGAGCGTGGTGATTACCTCAAGCGTGAGGAAAACCATACACAGATTTTCCCGGCACGGCTGGATGTGAGCGAGGAAGAGGCCGAGAAACGTTTGCTGAAGGCCGAGTTGCCGCAACGTCGATTGGAGGAGTTCAGGGCTATTCTGCGCTTTCTCTACGGGGCCGATACTGATGAACGGGTGAACACCGACCAGTTGATGCAGTTGACCAGTCTGGAATCGGAAGAGGTTGCCAGCGCACTCAAGCAATTAGAGGAGATGGGGCTGCTGGTCAACGACTCGCAGATAACCCTGTATGTGCGCCATGGTGTGACGGGGGCTTCCAGTCAGCGCCTGCAAAACACCCTGGAGCTGGAAAAGGCACTGCTGCAGTGCTTGCCAGAGCAGGCGCCGGATGCCGAGCAGGGTGGTTGGCAGGATCTGAATCTGCCGGCACTAACCGCTGAACTTAAGGCAACGACAGGGCTGGAGGAGCTGCTCCCGCTGCATGTGCTGCGGCTGTTGCGCAGCTTGGCCCAGGATCATGATGCCGATGATCAGCAACGCAGTAGCTTTGAACTCAGGCAACTCAATCGTGACTACCTCAAACTGCGCATCAAGGGTGGTCATTCCTGGGCGAAGATCGTTGGCTTTGGTGACGTGCGGCGTGTATTGGCTAGCAAGTTCCTGGAACTGTTGGTCGGTAAGCTACCGGCAGGATTGCGTGGCGCGGATCTGCTGGTCGAAACGAGTTTTGGCGAATTGCTCCAGGTTATCGAAAGTGACCTCGAGCTGCCGCATCTGATTCCGCCGAACAGGCGCCGTAAGGTGATTGAGCATGTCCTGCTCTATTTGCATCGGCAGGACATTTTGACCCTCAACCACGGCATGACGGTCATGCGACGAGCCATGACTATCGAGGTCAAGAAGGAAGACAAGCGCAAGACCTTCCTCAAGGAGGACTACTTGCGACTCGATGAGCACTACCGCGAGAAGCGCATCCAGGTTCATGTGATGCGTGAATACGCGGAAGTGGCGCTGAAGGAGATGGCTGAGGCGTTGCGCCTAGTGCTGGATTACTTCACCGACTCCAAGCAGGCGTTTATCAAGCGGCATTTTAATGGTCGGGAGGACGTGCTCAAGCTGGCGACCAGCGAGGAGTCATGGAAGTCGATTATCGAGTCGCTGAGCACTACTCAGAAACTGATAGTCGCCGACGATGACGACATCAACCGGCTGGTGCTGGCTGGGCCGGGCTCCGGCAAGACACGTGTGATCGTGCATCGCATCGCTTACCTGCTTCGGGTTCGGCGAGTGCCTGCGACCAGCATCGTGGCGCTGACCTTCAACCGCCATGCGGCGAACGAGATCCGCAAACGGCTGCTGGCCTTGGTCGGGGCCGATGCCTACGGTGTCAGCGTCCTGACCTATCACGGCATGGCCATGCGCTTGACCGGCACCCGTTTCGAGCGAGGCGCGACGGTCGACGAGCGAGCCCTCAAGCAGGTATTGAGCGATGCTGTCGAGTTGTTGGAGGGTAAGCGCAATATTGAGGGCGAGGACGACCTGCGCGAGCAGCTACTGCGCGGATACCGTTACATGCTGGTCGACGAATACCAGGACATCGACGACCTGCAATACCGTCTGGTCAGTGCTCTGGCTGGGCGGCACGCGGAGGAAGATGGCCGGTTGTGCATCATGGCGGTAGGCGATGATGACCAGAACATCTATGCCTGGCGTGATACCAACAATCGTTATATCGAGCGCTTCCGCGAGGACTATGAGGCGTCGACCAGCTTCCTGGTCGATAACTACCGTTCTTCCCTGCGCATCATTGAGGCGGCCAACCAACTCATTGGCCAGAATTCGGCTCGACTGAAAGAGGCCAATCCCATCCGGATCGACAGGGCTCGGCAGGAGCTGCCTGCCGGCGCGCTATGGGAAGAGCAGGATGAGCAGCGCAAAGGCCGGGTACTGAGATTGCTGATCGACCCGGGCGACCGTGAGCGCGGCAACCTGCAGGCACAGGCGGCCATGGTGGAGTTGGGACGGTTACTCGCGCTCGAACAGGGGAGCTGGAACGGCTGTGCGGTTCTGGCTCGGACGCACCGCTATCTGTGGCCGATCCAGGCCTGGTGCGAGCAGCACGATATTCGTTATTTCCTGGCAGCAGACAAGGAAACGGCGTTGCCCCTTACTCGGCAGCGCCGTTTCGTAGCTGCAATCGACTCTCTGCGAGAAATCGAAGGCACATTGTGCTCGGCTGACGCATGGCAGCGTTTGTCGGCTAGCAATCAACTGGTGGAAGCCGAGTGGAAGAGTTTTTTCCAGACGGCCTTTGAGCAAATGCGAGGAGAGTTGGGCGACTGCCAACTTGGCAGTGGTGCCTTGATCGACTGGCTGTACGACTACGCCCGTGAATTGCGCCAACAGCCGAAGGAAGGCCTCTATCTTGGCACCGTGCATTCGGCCAAAGGGCTGGAGTTCCGCCATGTCGTCCTGCTGGATGGCGGTTGGAGCGCTCAGGTCGATACCCTGGCCGATGAGCGACGTTTGTACTACGTGGGGATGACGCGAGCCGAGCAGACCCTGACGTTGTGCGAGTTCGCTGACGGCAACCCATTCAGCCGCAGCCTGATGAGGGATGTTCATCAGCATGAGTTTCAGGGACAACCTCTTCCTGAGTTGGAGGTTCGCTTTCAGCAACTCACGCTGAAGGAGATCGACATTGGTTTTGCCGGCCGTCAATCACCGCATGCCCGGATACACAAGGCGGTTGAGGCGCTTCGCGAGGGTGATCCGCTGACGCTGAAGGAAGAGGCTGGCCGCTATCAACTGCTCGACAGGCAAGGCAACCTGGTAGGGCGAACCGCCAAGTCATTCCAGCCACAGATCGGCTTCGATCAATGCGAAGTCGCGGCCGTCATGGTTCGGTTTGCCGAGGATGGTGAGGAGCAGTATAGGGATTTGAATAAGTGTGAACGGTGGGAGGTGGTTGTGCCGAGAGGGAGAGGGTAGGTGCTACGCTGGACAGGTAGCATGCGGATATTTTGGGAGTTGGCTGTGAGGACGAAATCTTTAATACTGGCGATCGGCCTGCATTGAGTAGAGAGTGGATTGGAAATGGCAAGGAAGCGCAGAGGTAGAGGGAAGCCCAATTTATCTGGCGGATTGATCCTCGGGGCTATCGTGCTGGGCCTTCTCGCTTCTATTCCTAAGCAGGCTTGGATGGTTTTGATCGGCGTAGCGATTATCGGCTTTGGCGTATGGTTGATAGTGAGGTTCTCCGATAAACCGTCAGCCGTAGCTTCCCCTCCTAGCAAGCGACCCTCCTCTTCGAAGGCAACACGGTCAGACAATGCAGCTCTGTCCCATGGTTTGACATTTTCTCTAGATGAAATCGTTCCCTTAGAGGCAAATACGCTCACTCCTACTCAGAAAACGGCTTCGGCTCAGGCCCCAGCGTCATCGTCTGAGAGGACAGATAGCGCCGGGCTATTTACCGTGACGCTTGAGGTATCGGAGCGGCCGTCCCATCGAATCCCAAGTGCGCCTGCTGATTTGGCTGTTTCTAAAGCGCGTTGGTTACCTCAGGACGAGTTCATCGAGATTGCCGGAGAGAAGATTTCAGGCGGGATGATTTATGTCGGCGAGGATCGGAACAACCGTTATGGCTCCTCGGAGCCCAGCCTGATCAACCCCAAGCTTAAGGTCGCGCGAGGTATTGTAGATATCGCCGAGCGCCTTACTTCCTACTGGTCGAGCTACGACGGCATCTCCCCCGAAGCACGACGTGCTTACCTGCAATGGCTATCCAGCGGTCGGAAAGCCCCGCATGCCAACATCGGCTACGTCTTCCTGTTCTTCTATGGTCTGGAACGCAGGGTGTTTGTCGATGCGAAGACGGATCGAGCAGCGGCCGCCGAGACTCCCAGTATCATTGCCGAAGTCGAGAGATTGCTCTCAATTTATGGTGGGAATCATTCCTTCAACAACTATGCAAGCCGCTTCGTGGACTTCCTTCGTCAGGGCGCGATGCCTACTCGACGCTATCTGGAAACACCACCAACACCATTGCCTTACGGCTACGAAATGCCTATCGAGTTGCGTATAGGCTTGGGGCAGTTGGCCGTCGATAAGCATCCGCTACCAGCCAACTGGGCATTGGCCTGGGTGCTATCCGATCACAGCATCGGAAAACGGACACCCGTAACTCGCTGTGAAGATGCATTTGCCCGCTTGTTTCATATGCGCTACGAAGAGCGGTATGGCGCAGGGATAGTCCTCCCACAGAACAAAACTCGGTTGAAATTTCAGTACAACACCGCCTCTGCGGGGTTACCTTCCCAGGAATTGGATGGCCTATCCGAAATTCCCGATGTAACTGCCACCTCTGCAGCGCGGAAAAAGCTGCAGCAACTGGTCGACGAATGTACGGTGCAATTGGAGCCATACAGCCGTTATCTCGGCCGCAATCCTGGCGTACCAGATGCACTGGAAGGGCTCCTACAATTACCTGTTAGCCTCTGGCCTGCGGGCGCTCGGGTAGAGCTTGATGAGTTGAAGCAACGCATCGGCGACGGCATGGTGGTCATGAGCTTTGGTGAGCTGGCGGGGCGGCTGCAGAGTGCAGGAGCCTTGTCGCGAGACAAAGTCCTCACATTGGCCAGGGCTTTGGAATCATTGCATATTGGTATCGAGCCGGATGTACTGGCTGGCAGCAGAACGCCCAAGCCTGAGGATCGCGTGGCGCTCTTCGCGACCCAGGCTGAAGATGGTGATCTACGCGCTTCACCGGCCTACAGCGCCGCTTCTGTTACTTTGGATCTCGCCTGCGCTGTGGCGGCTGCCGATGGCGACACCTCGCCGAAGGAAATCATGCTGCTATCTCAGCATGTCGATTCTTGGAGTCACCTAAGTGGTGCGCATCGGAAGCGTCTGAAGGCCCATTTGCGTCTGCAGCTCAACCAGCCACCAACTTTGCAGAGTCTGAAGAAGAAGCTGGAGCCGCTGGCCGACTCGGCGAGGAGCGCAGTGGCGGCATTCCTTGCCCACCTGGCGCAAGTAGATGGTGAAGTTAGCCCAGCAGAGGTGAAGCTGCTTGAGCGTGTCTACAAGGCCCTACAATTAGATTCGCAATCGTTGTACAGCGACCTTCATGTCGCAGCCAGTGGCAATCCTACTGGCTCATTGCAGGCCACGCATGCTGCTCCTGGGGCAACTCAGTCCAAGACCACTGGCGGCTTTGCTTTGGATCACGATCGCATTGCTCAACTGCAGCGTGAGACCGAACAAGTGTCAGCGCTGTTGGCTCAGGTCTTTATCGACGAGCAGCCTGTTGAGCCGGAGGAGGTCTCCATTGAAGAGGCCGGTGAGGATACCTCTGGCGTCTGCGGATTGGATGCCGATATCTCTGCCTTTCTACGTGTGCTTGTATCCCGTAATGAGTGGGCGCGAGACGAGTTGGAGGCGGTGGCAAGCGATATGGAGCTCATGCTCGATGGGGCATTGGAGCAGATCAATGACATGGCCTTCGAGCATTTCGATATGCCCGTCACTGAGGGTGAAGATCCCTTCGAAATCAATCCAGACATCATGGAAAAACTACCGCTATGAGCAGCATCAGAGCCAAGGATCGCGATGCGGTCATTCAATCCCTGAGAGCCGGCGTTGTTCCGCGGGCAGGCCAACACCTGATTCAGGTCGGACGTGCCGGTGAACTTGAAGCGCTCATTCGTGACGTTGAGCGCTTGGCCGAGAGCGGCGCCGCATTCCGGGTGGTGATTGGGGAATATGGCGCGGGCAAGACATTCTTCCTCAATCTGGTGCGTTCCATTGCAATGGAACGCAAGCTCGTCACCATGCATGCGGACTTGAATCCGGATCGCCGTCTACACGCTACTGGTGGGCAAGCACGTTCGCTGTATGCCGAGCTAGCGAAGAACATGGCTACCCGTACTAAGCCAGATGGCGGTGCCTTGCAGGGAATCGTCGAGAAGTTCATCTCTCAGGCTAAGACCGAGGCCAAGGCATCCGGCAAAGGCAGTGAGGTAGTGATTCGTGAGCATCTCGCTCAATTGACCGAGATGGTCAATGGCTACGATTTTGCCGAGGTGATCGCTGCTTACTGTAAAGGTTTTGAAGAAGGCAAGGAGCAGCTCAAAGCCGATGCGATTCGTTGGTTGCGTGGCGAGTTCACTACAAGAACTGATGCGAGATCTGCTCTGGGTGTGCGAACCATTGTTGACGATGCGTCCGTCTACGATCAGCTCAAGCTGCTTGCTCGATTTGTCCGGCTGGCGGGCTTCAATGGTCTCATGGTGTGCCTGGATGAACTGGTCAATTTGTACAAGCTCTCCAATACACAGGCTCGCAACGCTAACTACGAGCAGATCCTGCGTATCCTCAACGACTCTCTGCAGGGGGCAGCAGAGGGGCTTGGTTTCGTGCTGGGGGGTACCCCCGAGTTCCTGATGGATACTCGCCGCGGCCTTTACAGCTATCCGGCCCTGCAGTCGCGTCTAGCGGAAAATAGTTTCGCCAAGTCCGGGCTGGTGGATCTCTCCGGGCCTGTTATCCGGCTCGTCAGCCTGACGCCTGAGGATTTCTACGTGCTGCTCCAGAAACTACGCCATGTCTATGCTGCGGGCGATAGCCAGCGGTACTTGCTGCCTGATGAGGCATTGCCGCTGTTCATGGGGCACTGCAATCAGCGGCTGGGAGAGGCCTACTTCCGTACCCCGAGGACTACCATCACCGCATTCATTAACCTTTTGGCGGTGTTGGAGCAGAACCCTGGAGCTGACTGGCGAAGCCTGCTGGGAGCTGTAGAAATTGCGCCGGATAGAGGTGGCGAGACCGATACTCAAGTAGATGCTGACGATGAGCTTGCCACCTTCCAGCTCTGAGTCGACTGGGTTCACACTACTCGAGCCAAGAATTCAGCGCTGGATCTGGGCCGAGGGCTGGACGTCTCTGCGGGACGCTCAGGAGCGCGCTATTCCAGCCCTCCTGGGGGCGGATCAGGATGTCATCATCGCGGCCGCGACAGCGGCGGGGAAAACCGAAGCTGCTTTCCTGCCCATTCTCACCAACCTTCTGCAGGAGGGCTTGCCTGGAGCCGTGCTGTATATCAGTCCGCTGAAGGCGCTGATCAACGACCAATGGGATCGCCTGAGCAGGCTTTGTGATGAGTTAGAGCTGCCTGTTATCGCCTGGCATGGAGATATCTCCGCAAGCCGCAAGCACCGTTTTCTAAAGTCCCCGCAAGGTATTCTGCTAATCACGCCGGAGTCGCTTGAGGCGCTATTCGTGAACAGGGGAACAAGCCTCGCTGGGCTGTTTGCAAATCTGCGCTACCTGGTAGTGGATGAGCTGCATGCCTTCATCGGCAGCGAGCGGGGCAAGCAACTGCAGTCCCTCATGCATCGTGTGGAGTTGGTCATTGATCGACCTCTACCCAGAGTAGGGCTTTCTGCGACGCTCGGAGACATGATGCTGGCTGCAGCTTTCCTGCGTCCCAGCGCTCCCCAGCATGTATCGGTGATTGAGTCGAAGGGGGCTAGCCAGGTACTGAAGGTTCAAATCAGGGGATATGAGGAGACTCGACAGAACCTATCGGCGATATCTGAGGGTGAAGAGGTCTTCTCTGCTGATCATGCCATTGCAGAACATCTCTTTCAGGTGTTGAGGGGTAGCAATAACCTGATCTTTCCCAATAGCCGATCCCAGGTGGAGTGGTTCGCCGATAATCTGCGGCGACGTTGCGAGCAGGATGGCGTGCCGAACGAGTTCTGGCCACATCACGGGAGTTTGGCGAAGGATATTCGCGAGGAAACCGAGAAAGCTCTGAAAGCTGGTGATCGACCTGCCACTGCAGTTTGCACCACAACACTAGAACTCGGGGTGGACATTGGCAGCATCAAGACGGTAGCGCAGATCGGGCCTCCACCATCAGTTGCCAGCCTCCGCCAGCGCTTGGGGCGATCCGGTCGCCGTCCAGGTGAGGCAGCCACTCTCCGAAGCTACTGTAAGGAGCGGCAGTTGGATGATGGCTCTCCATTGTCGGATCGGCTTCGCCAAGGCCTGGTGCAGAGCATCGCTATGATCAGGTTGCTAATGCAAGGATGGTTTGAACCGCCTCGTGTTCAGGGCCTGCATTTGTCGACGTTAGTACAGCAGTGCCTTTCGGTGATCGCCCAGCGAGGCGGGGCAACGGCAGCAGAGCTGTGGAGCACTCTGATTCGAAGTGGCCCGTTCGCCGGAGTCGAGCAGGGCAGTTTCCTTAGCTTGCTTCGTACCCTTGGTGAGCGCGATTTGATCACTCAGGAAGCATCGGGCCTCCTACTGCCCGGAGTGCTGGGTGAGCGCATGATCAATCATTACGACTTCTACAGTGCATTCGTCAGCAACGAGGAGTTCCGTCTGGTATGCGATGGCAAACCGCTTGGAGCATTGCCGGTATCCAGACCGCTGACCGTCGATCAATGCGTCATCTTCGCTGGGCGCCGCTGGCGGGTCACCAATGTGGATACCGAGGCCAAGGTCATCGTAGTGAGGCCCGACCCTGGTGGTGCGCCTCCGTCTTTCGACGGGCTTGGGGCTCGTGTACATGACCGTGTCAGGCAAGAGATGAGGGCGGTCTTACTTGAAACGGACACCTATCTCTATCTTGATACTGCCGCTCAGACACTCTTGACCGAGGCTCGTAGCGCCTTCTCGGATCTTGGGTTGGCGCACTCGAGCATGATCGAAAGTGGGGGCAAGACTTACCTCTTCACCTGGCAAGGCGATTGGACGAACGATGCTCTGGCCATCTTGTTAACTCATACCGGACTACTCAGCGAAAACATCGGCTTGGTCATTGAGGTAGAGGCGGATAGGGTTTCGCTTGAGAGCAAGCTGCAAGAGATAGCTGGTTGGGGTGGTATCGATGAGCCTACCGTCTTGTGCGACGTACAGAACATGGTTCAAGAAAAATGGGATTGGACGCTTCCTCCAGCGTTACTCATGCGGTCGTATGCCACGATGCATCTGGAGTTTGAGGGAGCAAAAGGGCTGGTAAACGGATTGTTGGGCGCTGTCGATGCAGGCGTAAAAAAGAGTTGAGCGACCCTCTAAAGCAGCCAGTGGCCTTTACCATCCAGGTACGGAATGGAATGAGTGCGGCTGACGAGCCGCGAGTGAGAGAGACCTAGCGAATATTCAATCTCGATGTTAGGGCAGCTGATAGAAGACGAGTTGAACCTTGCCTGTCTCTTCCCTTTGCGACTGCCACTCACCACACGCTAGAGAGGAGAAGAGAGTAGCTTGCTTTGCCCTCCTAGAAAGTAAAAGAGCTGCTGCGGGTGATGTAGGTGCTCTATAACTTAAGGGACAGACCTGTGAGCGGAACCTTCCACTTTACAAGGGATTGCCCGCATTCAAGAATCAACCAGGCAACTCCATCGTATACCTCACGAAACTTATTGAACCCTTCCTGGGCGCCAGGGTTTGTTTTGCCATAAATGGTGTACTGTGGGAATTCGATTCTAATCTCGCGATAGTCTCTGTGGCTCTGAATTAAACCCGTTACGGAAATTGGACTATTGTCTATTATGTTTTCTGAGATTGCTTTGGTAGCAATGATGAAGGCATCTGGGTTGTCATAGTGTTTAATAATGATCGGTACTAAGCTTGCATCCCGCTCTTCGGTGACACCTATTCCAATGTAGCTGTTGCCTTCTTTAGGTACATAGAACTCAAGTCCGTCACATTCGATTTGGTAGACTGCATCATCGACATTTCTGATGCCAATCGCCAGTGTTCGCTCCCAGTTTATATCGATCAAGCCCAACGATTTTCCGGGCTTAAGCTCGCGAAGCTCTTCTTTGTAGGCAATTACCAGCATGGCATAGCCCAGTCTGTCGCCTTTATCAATCAAACAGAAAGCCTGGCCGCGCTTGGCGATAGGGTTTTCGGGTGTGAATTTTAGGCAGCGTTCAAACAACTTGAGTGCTGCGTCGTAGTCACCGTAGAAGCGCTTTAATTCGCCTTTGTGCGAAAGCGCTTGTGGCTGGCCTGGGTTCAAGATAAGAGCATGCTCAATATGCTCGAGTGCTAGGCTGAAACTTCCTAGATTGTAAAGGCAGACAGAAAGATTCAGGTGTGCATCACTAAGGTTGGGATTGATCTGGATAGCTTTTTCGAAGAACTCAGTTGCCTTTTCAAGGTTCTTCAGCTGCATATGAGCGACACCGACGTTGTAGAGAATAAACGGGTCAGCCGGCTTATGCGTATTAGCAGCACATAGTAGTTCGAGCGCAAGGTCAAGGTCGCCTAGGTCTGCCTGCAGCGTGCCCTTAATAGCCAGCGCATCGCCGCAACGTGGGGTGATTTTTAGTGCTTTTTCGCAGTACAGCAAAGCTTCGTTGTGCTTGCCCATTACCTGGAGCAATGCAGCGCAATTGACTAACAACTGCTCTGATTCGAAAGCATTGGCTAGAGTCAGGTAAATGTCTAGGGCCGCATCATATCGCTCGTCTTTCAACGCTCGCTGAGCGATGCTTAGCTTTTCATCCACTGATTGCAAAAGCTGGTGTTGGTCGATGTTCATTCGCCACAAGAAATCGAGTTGGCAGGAGTGGCCTGTGACGGACGCGAACGAGCGACCGTGTTTTTTTAGTAAGTCGAGAACCGAGTGGCCGAGGATATAGCTGCGGTCTTTGCGGGCCGCGGCTACCATGCGGTAGAGCTCGTTCAGGCAATTGTCAGTATCAATACAAAGCTTGTGGGCTGCTCCTTGCACAACCAACTGAGCAGCGACGCGTTGTTCCAGGCCATCTTCTTGAATGATGTTAATTGACCACGAGTGAGGAATGGAGTTGATCCGGCCCTGGTCAAACCCGTGCTTTTTCAGTATGTGATCAAATTCCTTTGATACTTTAATTTTGCTAGTAGATGCTTCAGGCGAGAGTTGCTGATTTCGGAGGTGTTTCAGATATTTCCAGAAATTCCATAGTTCTTTGTTTACGGTTGAGCCAATGAGTAGCTTGTCATCTCCCATCTGATCCTTGGCTAATAGCACTGTCAGAGTTTCATTTTTTACTTGGCAGGCTATCTTTCGCTCTTTGAAAAGTAAGCAAAAATCATCATCGGTTTCTATGCCGATTGCTTGGAAATTTGGATCTGCGAAATGTTGAAGAAGGAGTAGCATTGCACAATGATCTTGGTAGTCAAATCCATTGGAAGCATTGGCGCCGCCAGTTTTATTTTTGCCGAAATAATTATCATTATTCATGTTTGGTGCTCGTTGTGATAGTTGCGTTGGCTGTGCGTTTGAAACGTATCGGTGGATAATCAAGCTTACGGATAAGGAAGCAATAGTTGTGCGAGTTGCATCCCTGCCCAAGGTGGGCTGTGGAATGATGTTGGAGTGAGTTTCGAGCTACTAACTTACTGGTCTTGCCAAGAGAATTATCTCTAAGCTTTCGCCTAGTAGCCGCCAAGCCTCGGTTTTCTCCTTCGCATAATCGTGGTGTAGGTAGTGTCGGCGCACCTTGGATCCGCCCAAGAGGTGATTCTGGCAGCGATCAATGATCTCCAGCGTGACACCCAGTTCCTGCATCATCGTCGCTCCAGTGCGCCGCAAGTCATGCGGTGTCCATTCACCCTTGGTGCCTTTGCTCAGCACCAGTGAGTCGTCATGGTGACGGCCTGTCAGGGGCTTGCTGCGGTTCTTGAATCGGCACTGCCGGTCGCCGATCAGCTTGCTGACCGTCTTGGTGTCGACGTGGCTTTTCTCGTCCTTGCTGGGGAAGCAGAACGGGGTGTGACCGGTTTCATCTTTCAGGCGCTTGAACTGGTTCAATGCGAAAGGCGACAGGAACACGTGGTGATCCTGGCGTTTGCCCTTGTGTCCCTTGGTGGCTTCGGCAGGAATGAACCAGGTGCCTTTTTCCAGATCGACGTGGCGCCATTCGGACTTGAGCAGTTCTCCGATGCGGCAGAGGGTGCTCAGGCAGATCCAGACGGCGCATTGCACGCGTGGGTTGACCGGGCGGATGCCGGAGTATTTCTGGCCGGCGGGGAGGGCGTCGTAGTCGTGCTCCAGGCGGGCGAAGATGTCGCGTAGTTCGCGGATTTCGTCGGGGGAGAGCAGGCGGTCGCGTTGTTCCTGGTAGTCGTGGTCGAGGAGTTTGTTGACGTCTACCAGGTCGGCGGGGTTGCCGTCGGCCATGAGGCCGCGCCAGGGTTTGCGCTTCTCGGCCCAGCGCAGCATCTGGCCGATGTCGTTGTTGCGGATCACGACGGTGCGGTTCAGGCCGCGAATCTTGATCGAGCGCAGAACGGAGAGCAGGTCTTTCTCGCTGAGGTTGCGCAGCGGCTTTTTGCCAATGAGGGGGAGCACGTCCTTGGTGAAGCTGCGGCGGAGCTCGGCGTTGCCGTCTTGGCGGGATACACCGTCTTGCATCCACTCTTCGAAAAGGTCGGCGACCGTCTTGTTCTCCGCGGCCTGGCGCTCGGCCTCGGCAATGGTGGCGGCGATGGCGGCTTGGGCTTCGATCTTGGCGGCTTTGCGGGCAGTGGTGGGATCGATGCCCTTGGTGACGGTCGCCCTGACTTCGTCGCGCTCGGCGCGGATCTGCGCCAGCGACTTCTTGGGCCAACTGCCCAGGCGATGATCACGCTTGGCTCCATCGAGTTTGAACTCGTAGCGAAATAGGACGGTAACCCCGCGTACACCCGCACGCACCTTGGCGACCAGGCCGCCGTCTTCGCGCAACGTTTTGCCGTCATCGGTCGAGGTGAGCGCCTCCAATTGCTTCGCCGTCAGTTTTGCCACTTCCTACCCCTTGCCTGATTCGGTCGTCCTGGAATTTTGCCCCACTTTTGCCCCACCGAATCGCTCGGCTGTCGGTGGATGCTGGTGGATCGTGATGGACGCCAATATAGCCTGTATGCCTCGTATTTAATAGGTTGTAGGCGTTCCGATAGCGTCCGTGGGGTTCCATGGGAATCCAATAAATAAGCGCATGGGGTGCAAGGGGTAGAGTGTTCGAATCACTCCGTCCCGACCAAAAACCCTAAAAATCCAGCCATCTAATGATGGCTGGATTTTTTATGCCTGATAGTTTTCGAGTGCTTCCTAATTTTGCTCCACCGGTGCCTTGATATGGATCATCGTATGAAGGTATTGGTGAGAGAGGCTCTTCGTCTCATTGAGGTGAACTTCAACTAGCCTATAAGCCAAGTAATAGATTCTGACGGGAAGGGCATCAATGGGCTGTCCGCAGGTGTGTAGTGGCGCGACGTTGCAGTGCAGTTTTGGCGCAGCGCCGAGCGTGTTGAACGTGTTGCCACAGAACCGCATGCTCACGTCGGGCATGCCAGCGGCGAACATCATGGATCACATCCCGCTGGTGAACATCCTGCCTTTCGGCATGTGTATGAGCCCGGCCAATCCGATGGTGGCGGCGGCCACTGCGGCGGCGTTGGGGGTGTTGACGCCCATGCCTTGCATACCGGCTACGGCAACGCCCTGGATACCCGGTGCGCCGACCATGCTGCTGGGCAATATGCCTTCGCTGGATTCCAACTGCACGTTGATGTGCAACTGGGCCGGGGTGATCAAGGTGGTGGTGCCTGGTCAGATGCAGATGCTGATTCCTTAGCAGATCGTCTTTCAACAGCCTGCTAGGCCTCGGCCGATTCGTTCCACCTTCTCCACCACCAACGCAGCCGCGACATGGGTTTGCCGTCGGCGTCCAGTGGTCGGCCGTCTTCGGCGAAGCCCTGGCCTTCGTCCAGTGGCTTGCCGTTGAGGTAGCGGCTGCGATGCGCTGTCTGGCCGTTGCCATGAAAACGCTGGTAGAGGCCGTCACGCACGCCATCGCGATACAGCTCCACTTCTGCCAGGGCGCCGTCCGGATAGTAGCTGCTGGCTTCACCGTGCATCAGACCCTGACGATAGCTGACCTTGCGCTGCAGCCAGCCTTCGGCGGCGAAGTACTGGGCCACGCCATGCAGGCGACCGTCGGTGTAGGGCAGTTGCGCCGATACCTGGCCGTTGGGGTGGTAGAGGATGCTGGGGCCGTGCAGCAGGCCGTTGACGTAGCCAAGCTGGGCCTGCGGGCGGCCAGCTTCCTGGATGCGTACCGTGCCATCAAGGGCGCCGTCCTGTAGTTTGCCCTGGAGGCGGCTGTCGCCACGGGTGAGGTCGAGGTTGCCGTTGGCCATGGGTGCCTCAGTTGACCTTCACCAGGCCGCCCTTGATGGTCAGCATGCCGCCGCCATCCACGGTCTGTTCGGCGGCGGCCTTGTTGGTCAGGCTGACGCCGGCGTCGTTGGTCAGTGTGGTGCCGGCCTTGTTGTCCAGGGAGGTGCCAGCCTGGTTGGTGAGCGAGGTGCCGGCCTTGTCGGTGAGCGCCATGCCGGCCTGGGTGGTGAGGTTCTTGTCGCTCTTGGCGGTGAAATCGCCGCCGCTCTGCAAGGTGAGAGTGCCGGTTACCTTGATGGTGAGGTTGCCGTCCACGGTCAGCTCGTAATTGCCACTGACCTTGTGGTTATAGTTGCCGCCGGTGCTGTGGGTCTGGTCGGCGCCGACGCTGACGGTGCGACTGTCTTTCACGTCGAGGCTGTCGCTGCCGGTCTGGATGGTCACCGTGCGCTTGCCCTTCTCCAGGGTGATGCTCTCGTCGCCTTCCTTCACCGTGCGGGTGCGGGCGTTCTGCACCGTGAGGGTTTCATCGTGGCCGATGGTGGCGGTGCTGTCGTTGAGCACGTTGACCTTCATGTCCTTCTGCGCCTGGAGGAAGACTTCCTCGGCGTCCTTCTTGTCCTCGAAGCGCAGTTCGTTGAAGCCGCCCCCGCCCTTGGAGGAATTGGTCTTGATGCCGGATTGGGTCTGATTGTCCGGCAAGGCGTAGGGCAGGGTGTTGTCGCCGTTGTAGACACAGCCGGTGACCAGCGGGCGATCCGGGTCGCCGTCGATGAAGGTGACGATTACCTCCTGGCCTATGCGCGGAATGAACTGCATGCCGAAGCCCTTGCCGCTCCAGGGCAGCACCACGCGTACCCAGCAGGACGAGGTCTCATCGTTCTTACCGTCGCGATCCCAGGGGAACTGGATCTTGATGCGGCCATACTGGTCAGTCCAGATATCTTCACCAGCCTTGCCCACCACCTGCGCGGTCTGGGTGTGCATGTGTGGCTTGGGCGTGAGCCGTGGCGGGCGGTAGGCGGTGGCCTTGGGGATGGCTTCGAAGCGGTTGCGGTAGTGCTCGTGGCTGGCGTCATGGGTGACGGCGGTCACCACCCAGTCGATATTGAGGCTGGCATCGTCATGCCCGGTGAGAGTGAACCAGTGGCCGGGCACCAGCCAGCGGCAGTCGCTTTCGCCGATCAGGCGCTTCTCCTGGCTGCGCAGCCCGTCCACGCGCTGCTTGGTCAAGGCATCGCCCCGCGCCTTGGCAATGTAGCCGCCAGGGTGCTCGTACATCGACAACGGCCCGGCCACCGCCTCGGCCTGGCTGTAGAGCGAGGTGGTGGGGGTGGTGAATGCATAGTCCGTGGCGCAGTACACCCCGCTCACCGCTTGCACGCTGTACTGCGCCGAGCGGATGCCGTGCAGCTCGCGCACGCCGATGCCCTGGCCCAGGTAGGGCACCTTCGGCCCGTTGGGGATCGGCACGAAGGCATCGCTGCTGTCGCCCAGCACCAGCGTGTGCTTGCCGTCCTCGTGGGTGAAGAACCAGAAGATGCCTTCCTCCTCCAGCAACCGCGAGACGAAGGCAAAGTCGGTTTCGCCGTACTGCACACAGTACTCGCGCGGCTCGTAGCTGCCAGTTAGCGACAGCTTGAAATCGGTGAAGCCGTGGGCCTTGAAGATGGTGGTGACGATGTCGCTGGTGGACAGGTTCTGGAAGACTCGGTTGTTGCTGGCGAGCGTTAGCCACCAGAGCCAGGGGCGTAGCACCACTTGGTAGCGGTCGGCGGTGGCATCGGCGGGGAGCTGGCGGATCTCTGCGACCAGGGCATCGAGGGGGTGCTGGTTGGCGTCGTTGTGCAGGATGGCGGTGATATGCGTGGCTACGGCACTGCTCAACGTCAGCGCGATGGCGCTGTCGCCATTGAGCGTCAGGCTGCCCAACTCGTTCAACGCCTCGTCCCCGGAAAGCGTCTGGGGGTAAAGATCCGTCAGGGCGGAGGCACTGAGGGAGAGGCTGGTGGTGGTGTCGGTGGGGCGGGGCATTATAAGCTCGTTTGGGTTGTTGTGCCGTGGGGCGGTCAGTAAATAAGTCAGTCCCCTTTTGCTTCGCTTGGTCCTCTTTTGCTTGCCATTTTTAAAATCACCATGGCGGCGTGCCAAACTCTACACGAGTCAGTAATGGATTTAGCGTAAGAATATCGTTGATGGTAAGACGTTCTACTTGGAGCGCCACTCCCTGTGCTGGAGCATTAGCAGGGCCATTGTGCCCAAGTGAAAGCAATTCATACCCGTTGCCTGTAGCCAATGCCACGTGGGCAATATAATCAATACCTGCGGCTGAAAAAAGCACCAAATCTCCCTTGCTTGGATAACTTCCGAAGGCTCGCAATGGCGCCAGTTTATTAAAGTAGTAACGGTTTAGCGCTCCTCGGATGGAATTGTTGTTGGGTTGATTGTGCTGAGCATTTGCTCGGAATAAATCGTCAATTACGCGCCATATAGTATTGCCGGCAATTCCCGACAGATGTGCAGCCCACAATACAATCTCGTAGCAGGAGATCGGTGTTGTCATGATCTCACCCTGAAACGCCCCTCCTTGAGGTGAAAAGCTTGTGGCGATAGTCATTTGTCCAGGCGCCCACATAAAACCAAAGCCTTCAAGTTGCGCGAGGCGATCACATACGGCTGGTGCAGGCATAACTTGTCTCCAGTTTTAAAGGAATGACTAATACTCGAATAAGATCTTTGCAGGATGTCTTATAAATTGCCAAATCCTGAGAGCTCGTACGTTTAACACATGGCAAAAAATGAAAATCAGTTGGTGTGCTTAGTCCTGGTAATTCACGTAAAAATCAAAATTTTTCTGCTCAGCATCTAATTAGCTGCTTTCGGTTAATTCTTCTCAGGGATTGAATGTGCGATCTTTGTTTGTCAGGCTATTTTTTTGCCAAAGGCATTTTCTTTAAGGTTTTCGGAGAATGAAATGCTTTTCAGCATGTAGTAGAGCTCCTCAGACATTAATAATCTTTCGCTTAATCTGGTGTCTTTTCTGATAGTTTCCATGAATTCAAGAAGTTTCTTTGCGGTTTGCACCTTGCTTTGTATGAGCGTTTCAATTGCTGGTGGATTTTCAAAGTAACTAAGTGCCTCTTCGATTTGTTGGTTTAGTTTTATATTGGAGTCAACTACATAGCTCCTGAATTCAATAAAGGCTTGCTCTTCGTTGGTAAGCACTCGGGCCTCATCGGCTTCGTCGTCTAGAGATACATTTTGGAGATGTAAAGAGGCGAAAAACATTTCATGGGGATGTCCTCTTTTAGTATGCGATCGATGCCCTTTGTCAGGGTTGAGAACATCCCAGCTCTTAATGGCAAAGCCATGGCTGATCAATGCCAGTACACTCAGTCTGTTGGTAAGCGCTCCGGGCTGTCCTCCATAGAGCTGCAGTATTTTCATTCTGATGTTAATTGAGTGCGATTTGATAAATTTTATTAGCTTGCTAGAGCAGGCAACGCAAGGTGACTTTGATATTTTGATTGTGATGTATGCGGCTTCCTTGTTGTAATTTTGGAGATCCAGTATTTCCTTGTAAACGCTGGTGGAGACAAACTCCTCCCATGCTGCCATGAAGTTGTCTTCAGCGTGGTCTCCATTATGGGATTCAGAGTTTATTTTGTAGATTTTTTCTGGCCCAGCATTTATGAAGCTTCCAAAAATAAAGCCACAGAATTTTACAAGTGCAAGGACGCTGTACTCGGATTGTAGTGTGTTCGGATTGGAAGTTCCGCCCTTGGTAATCGGGTCAAACGTAAAGTTTGCATATACGAGTGCGCCCTTGTTGTTTTTGACTGCCTCATCAAGGCTGCTTACAAAGTAAGTTCCGTACTTACCTTTCTCCATGGCGGCTCTCCCTAAGTTACTCCAACACCCATTCCGCCAACTTCCCCGTCACCTGCGCCATCAACACATTCTCAATATCCCGTGCTCCGGCCGAACTGCACTTGGCGAGCACAGCCTTGACGATGGCCGGGTCGAAGTCGAATTGCTTGCCGGTGGCGGCCTTGTAGCGTTCCCGCAGTTTTTCCAGCTTGGCCAGGACGATGCCTTCCAGCGTCGCTTCGTCCAGCGGGCGGTAGGGCACCACGGTCATGCGGGCGAGGAAGGCGGGGCGGAAGGCCTGTAGAAGTACCTTGTGCAGGCGCTCATTGAAGGCGTCGCTGCCAAGCTGGTCGGTGGGGGTGTCCAGCACCAGTTCGGAGCCGACGTTGCTGGTGGCGAGCATTACGGTGTTCTTGAAGTCCACCACCAGGCCGGTGCCATCCTCCATCACGCCTTTGTCGAAGACGTTGTAGAAGGCTTCCAACACATCGGGGTGGGCCTTCTCGATTTCGTCCAGCAGTACCACGGAGTAGGGGCGGCGGCGCACGGCTTCGGTGAGCACGCCGCCGGTGCCGTAGCCGACATACCCGGGCGGAGCGCCCTTGAGTTGGCTGACGGTATGGGCCTCCTGGTACTCGGAGAGGTTGATGCTGATGAGGTTGCGCTCACCGCCGTAGAGCGCGTCGGCCAGGGAGTAGGCAGTCTCGGTCTTGCCGACGCCAGTGGGGCCGACCAGCAGAAATACACCCACCGGCTTGGCCGGGTCGGTGAGGCCGGCGCGGTAGGCCTGGATGCGTTGGGCGATGGTGGCCAGGGCGCTGTCCTGGCCCATGACCCGTTGGCCCAGGCGCAGGCCGAGGGTACGCACGGCATAAGCTTCGTCGGCGAGCATCTTGCCTATGGGAATGCCGGTCCAGCCAGCGATTACGGCAGCGACGATGCGCGAGTCCACCTGTTCGGGTACTAGTGGATCGTCCTGGCGGATAGCCTCAAGTCCCGCCTCCAGTCGCGCCAGTTCTGCGGCTAGATAGTCACTGCGTTCGTCCAGTGCTTCGTCGGGTTGGCTGGTGTCAGTATTTTCGCTGAGGGCGAGCAATTCACGGCGGGCTTCCAACAATTCGCGCACGGCTCCGCGCTCTTCGCTCCAGCGGGTTTCCAACTCTTTGATGGCGCTGCGGTTGCCGGTGGACTCTTGCTCCAGAGCGTTGATTCGCTCGCGATGGTCTAGGCCGGTGGTCTGTTCACGGCGCAGGCGCTGTAGTTCTTCGCTCACTGCCACTTCGCGGTGGCGCAGGCTTTCCAGTGGTGGCGGTACGTCGTGCTGGCCGAGGGAGACGCGGGCGCAGGCGGTGTCGAGCACGCTGATGGCCTTGTCCGGTAACTGGCGGCCGGAGATGTAGCGGTGGGAGAGCTTGACTGCGTCCTGAATGGCGCTGTCGAGCACCTGCACGCCGTGGTGCTGCTCCAGCTTGGCGGCGACACCGCGTAGCATTTCCACGGCGGTGGCCTCGTCAGGCTCCTCCACTTGCACCAGCTGGAAACGGCGGGCCAGGGCGGGATCCTTCTCGAAGTACTTCTTGTATTCCAGCCAGGTAGTGGCGGCCAGAGTGCGCAGTTCGCCCCTGGCCAGGGCCGGTTTGAGCAGGTTGGCGGCGTCGCTGCCGCCTTCGCTGCCACCGGCACCGATCAGGGTGTGGGCTTCGTCGATGAACAGGATGATTGGTTGCTCGCTGTTGCGTACGGCGTCGATCACGCCTTTTAGGCGCTGCTCGAACTCACCCTTGACCCCGGCGCCGGCCTGCAGCAGGCCGAGGTCGAGCACACGCAGGATGACGTTCTGCAAAGGTGGAGGCACGTCGCCGGCGGCGATACGCAGGGCCAGGCCTTCGACCACGGCAGTCTTGCCGACGCCGGGCGCGCCCACCAGGATCGGGTTGTTCTGCCGCCGACGCAGGAGGATGTCGATGCTTTGACGGATCTCGCTGTCGCGCCCAACGATGGGGTCGATGCGCCCGGCATGGGCATCGGCGGTGAGATCCTGGGTGTATTGGTCGAGCACGCTGTCCTGGGGTGGTTCCTGGGGATGGCGAACCTTGCCTGCTGGGTTGGGGCCACCGCTGTATTCTCGGGAGGCTTGAGTCCATTCCAGCAGGTTGGCGCGCAGGGCTTCACGAGGAATGCGCAGCAGCGAGGAGGCGCTGTTGAGTAGCAGGCTGCGGCGTTCGTCGCGATCGAGCAGGGCGAGTAGTAATAGGCCGGAGCGGATGCTCGACTGACCCTGCACACTGGCCTGAACCACCGCGTCTTCCAACAGACCGATGGTCTGGGCGGAAAGCGCAGGGGTACGGGTGCTGCCGGCCTTGAACAGTTCCAGTGCACGGTTGATTTCGGTGGCTACGCTGTCGCGCTCCAGGCCGAAGCGAGGCAGCAACCAGGTGAGGTCACCGCCTTCTATGTCGAGCAACTCCAGTAGCAGGTGCTCGATCTCTACATAGTGGTGGGTGCGTTGCAGGCAGCGCTGGGCAGCACGCTCCAAGGCACGGCGGCTGTCTGCGTTGAGGCGGCCGATCAGCGCGGCGAGTTCCATCAGGGCATCTCCTTGAGCCGCAGGCGGGTGTCAATGCGTTGCAGAGTGCTGCCCGCAGCCAGATGCAGGCCGCCGCTCCAGCACAGGCGCGGCGGTTGCCGGCGGTTCAGGCATAGGGGGGCGCCTGGGCGCACCAGCAGGCGCAGGTGGCAATCCAGGTCGGGGCCGAGGTAGAGGCCGGTGAGGTCGGCAAGCCGCTGGTGCTGCGCACCTCCGGGCAGGTAGGCGTTAGCTTGCTCGGTACTCAGCGGGCCAAGAGTGAGGCGGATGCCTGCGTGCTCGTCCCAGACTCGAGTGCCGGCGATTGCGTCACAACCCAGGCCGAGGTTACGGCCGCCGCGTTGCAGGCGGCTGCGGCTGGCAGGGGGGATAGCGCGCCATGCACCCTGGTAGGCCTCGTAGTCCACTGCCACGTCAAACTGGTGGCGTACCAATATGGCTAAACCGGCTAGAGAGCGGCGCGGGCCGTTGAACAGTGCTGCGCGGGCCGTCACGGCGGCGTCCGGCAGATCCATGCGCTGCTGCAGGCGGCGCGGCAGCAGGCCGGCCAGGGCCAGTAGCGACGGATGCACGGGGGCCTGTTCGGGCGGCAGGAAGCCGAGTGCCAGGCGATGGCGGCCCAGCACCCGATAGAGCTGGGCAAGCAGGCGGTTCTGAAACAGGTCAAGGAATTCCGCAGGGCCGTGGTCTTTGTGGCGCGCGCGCTGCTGCAGCCATTCCTGGTAGGCGTAGGGCAGGGGGCCGTCGGGGCCGCCGAGGCCGAATACAGCAGTGCTGAGGACGGGCGCTTGCCCGGGTTGCTCCTCCAAGCGTTCCACCTGGCTGGCGGAGAAGGTCGGCGTGAGTGGCCCGCGCAAGCGCAGGGCTTCATCGTCCGGGCTGCTACCCTGGCCCAGCGGCGTGGCATCGGGCTGCTCGCGTTCCAGCAGCAGCAGGGCCTGGAGAAATTCGAAGGCCTGGGGCTTCTCGCGTAGACGTTGGCTCAGAGGCTGAGGGGTTTGCCGGCCTGGGGCTGCCATGTCCGAACCTCCTTGTCAGCGTCGACCAGCACCGTGCGCAAGAAGCGGTTGGGTGTGGCATAGAGGGAGAAGAATTGCGCCAGCACGGCGGAGAACAGCACTGCGCTAGCACCGGCGAAATGCTGCGGGTCAAGGTGGATACGCACCTCCAGGCCGTTGCGCCAGCCGCGCCAGGCGTCCTCGCCGACCCGGGCCATCACCCGGAGGCAGGTGAGTTCCTTCAGCCCGTCTACCTGGCGCCGTGGCCCAGCCTCGTCGCGCAGGTTGTGCAGATGCAGCAGCTCGCGCAACGCGTCGAGAGCCTTGGGGCCTTCGACCAGGGACAGGTGGTTGAGGCTCAGTTGGGATACCAGGCGCCAGCGCGAGGGGCCGGAAAGGTGCGGCAGACTCTGCGGCGTGGGCGGTGCCAGCAGGCTAGCCAGGGCAACCGGGCCAGGGCGCTCGAAACTCAGGCGGGTGCCGGATTGCAGGTTCTCGGCCAGGTGTCGGTTGGTGCAGAGCAGTTCGGCGGTGAGGCTGTACTCGGGGGCGTCGTGCCGCGGGTCGAAGGCAGTGTCCACCAGGCTTAGCAACAGGTCGCTGCCGGGGCGTGCAGGGTTCAGTCCCTGGATGCGACGGGCATGCCAGTACAAGCCTTCGCCTGCGTGGTTGTGGCCGTAGTAGGCCGGCACTTGGCGTACCCCTTGTGGGGTTACGGCACGCATGTTGCGAATGCTGTGGATCTCTACGCTGTTCTCACGATGGGCATCGGCCACCAGGCGGTATTCGCTGCGGGTGCCGTCCGGACGCAATGGTTCTGAGGTGCGTGGGAACAGGTTGATGGCCGGGGCACAGCCCAGGCGCAGTTCGCTGGCCTGCAGGTGCGGCCTGCCCACCGGAGCGCGGTCGAAAGCGATCAGCACCTGGCAGTCGCGTCCGCCGTTGGCAGGCGGCAGCAGCGGCAGGTCGAAGAAGGCGAATTTGTCGGGGAAGGCGAAGTACTCCGCCAGCAGGCGCAGGCCAGGGTGCTGGCAGTCCTCGTCGGGCAGTAGCGCCTGGTCGTCGGCGAAGCCCACCGGGGCGACTTCGCCAAGCACCTTTTGCAATGGGCCTGTCGGCGCGCCGCTCCACACCCCGAGACTATGAGCACCGAGCAGGTCGTATAGGTTGGCGTTGGTCATTGGTGAGGCGGCCAGGTGCACTCGCAGGCGGCGCACCGGCAGTTGCGCCCAGTCGAATTCGCCGAGGCATTCCAGGGTCAGGCGCAGGGCCGAGCGCGCGCGCGGGTGACCGGAGAAGGCCACGGCGGCGTCGCCGTCGAGCAAGGTCGCCTCACGGATGCGTAACGGCCAGAGCACCGATTCGGCGGTGGTGCGCAGGTGCACGCTGGCACCGTCGCGAGTGGTGACGAACAAAGGTGTGTCGCGGGGCAGGGCGTAGCCCTCGGCAAGGCTGCCTTGAGTCGGATCCGGCTCGAACTGCACGATGGCGCAGGAAGGCAGGGGGCGCAGGGCTAGCGGATAGAGCTGTTCCAGCAGGGCGTCACTGAATTCAGCGTAATCGTCATCGAGGCGCCGGTGCAGTCTCGCGCTGAGCAGCGCGAAGCCTTCCAGCAGCCTTTCTACGTGGGGATCCGGGCATTCGCCGGGGGCCAGTTCCAGACGCCGCGCCACTTTTGGGTAGCGCTGGGCGAAGCCGCTGCCGGCGTGGCGCAGCCAGGTGAGTTCGCGCTGGTAGTAGTCCAGCAGATCGGCATCAATCGAGTCGCTCATGGTGTACCTCCAGGCCGTCGTTATTGGGGGCGAGGAGGAACAGCGCTGGCCAGGTACGACGACCGCTGCGCAGCTGCCCAGCCAGGCGGATGCCGAGGCGCTGGGGCTGGTCGGGGAGTGACTCGACGTCGATCTCGCTCAGTTGCAGGCGTGGCTCGAAGTGCTGCACGGCAGCACGCAATTCCCGCAGCAACAGGCGGCGGTCATCGACCCGCAGAGCCTGCAGGGCGCTCCAGTCGGCGATACCGTAGTCGAGTATGGTGAGCTGCTGCCCATTGGCGCGTGAGGGACGACGGGTATTGAGCAGACGCGATAACTCCAGGCGGACGGACTCAGCCAACGCATCGCGGTCGAAGTCCGGCGCCTCGTCCGCCTGGGCGGAGAGACGCTCGAACAGGGGGGGCAGCAGCCCGCTGTAAGGCATGGAGCGGTGACGTCCTTACTTGACGAGCTTGTTGGCGGCCAGATCCCAGGTGGAGGCGGCGGTGCCCTCCTTGGTGCCATCGTCCTTCTGTGCGGTGAGTTCCCATTTGATCTTGGTGAAGTTCAGCGACAGGGTTTCCACCGGCTTGCCACCGGCACCACCGCTGACGCTGACGTTGGACAGCACCACATTGTCGAGGGTGTAGACGATGAAGGGCAGCAGCTTGCCATCGCCCTCGGCAGCGTTACGGCCGATGGTGATCGTGGCCGTGGTGATGGGCTTGCCTGCGCAGCAGAACTCGTTGAGTGAGGGAGTCGAGGTATCAACGAACTTGGTTACGGTGAACTCGCCGATATGTGGTTTGCCGGAAGTACGCTCCGAGTTGCTGACGTCGTTGGTGACCTGCATTGCCACGTTGTGGCTGTAGGACATCAATTCGATCTTGTCGGTGTAGCCCTCGAGCAGGCTGTCGCCTTTGATGTCGTCGCCGAGGTCGAGAATGATGGCATCCATCGCGGATAACTCCTGGGTCTGGAAACGGGGTGGATCTTGATGTGGGCGAGCCCCCGCCGGGTGAGTCGGCGGGGGCGTGGGGTCAGGCAGCTACCGGGGGCGGCAGGCTGGCCACCAGGCGGATCGAGGCAGTCAGCTCCTCCAACTGGAAGTGTGGGCGCAGGAACACCGTGGCACGGTAGACGCCTGGCTTACCGGCGACTTCCGAGACGTCTACGCGGGCTTCGCGCAGGGGGTACTGAGCCTTGATCTCCTGAGGTGCGTTGTCGTTGATCAGCACGTAGTCCGCGATCCAGTTGTTGAGGTAGGTCTGCACGTTGTCGCGGGTCATGAAGCTGCCCACCTTGTCGCGCATGATCACCTTCAGGTAGTGGGCGAAGCGCGAGGCCGCCAGCACGTAAGGCAACATGGCCGAGATGCGCGCGTTGGCGTTGGCTTCGTTGGTGTTGTAGACCTTGGCCTTGTTGGTGGTCTGGCCGCCGAAGAACACGGCCATGTCGGTATTCTTCTTGTGGCACAGGGAGATGAAGCCGAGGTCGTTGAGCTCCTTCTCGCGGCGGTCAGTGATCGCCACTTCGGTCGGGCACTTCAGCGACAGGTCGCCGGACAGGGTGCGGAAGGTGTGAGCCGGCAGGCCCTCCACCGCGCCACCACCCTCGGCACCACGGATAGCCGCACACCAGCCGTACTTGGCGAAGGCGCTGGTGATGCGTACGGCCATCAACCAGGCGGCATTACCCCAGAGATACTTGGAGTGGTCGGTACCGTTGACGTCCTCAAGATAGTCCATGCCTTCCACAGGCTTGGTATCCGGGCCGTAGGGCAGGCGTAACAGGAAGTTCGGTAGCACCAGGGAGACGTAGCGCGAATCTTCGCCCTCGCGGAAGCTGCGCCACTTGATCAGCTCCAGGCTCTCGAAGATCTTGCTGAGGTCGCGGGGGACGGCCAGCTCGGTGAAGCTGTTCATGTCGAACAGCTTGGGGTTGGCGGCGGCGATGAAGGGCGCGTGAGCCGCTGCAGCGACGTTGGAAAGCTTCTCCAGCAGGGCCACGTCCTGGGGATGGCGGCCGAAGGCATAGTCGCCCACCAGCAGGCTGAATGGGTGTCCGCCGAAGGTGCCGTATTCCTCTTCGTAGATCTTCTTGAACAGCGCGCTCTGGTCGAATTCGACGGCCTTCTCCAGGTCGTTCTGCAGTTCCTTCTGGGTGACGTTCAGCAGACGCAGTTTCAGGCGGCTACTGGTCTCCGTCTGATCCACCAGCATATGCAGGCCGCGCCACGAGGCTTCCAGTTTCTGCAGCTCAGGGTTGTGCAGCACCTCGTTGAGCTGGTCGCTGATGAGCTTGTCGATCTGACTGATACGGTCGTTGATCATGGCCACGGTGTCCTTGTCGATGGCCATGCCTTCGTCAAGAACTTGAGTGGCGAACTCCGCGAGCATGTCGCGGGCATATCCCTGCTGGCTTTCGTCGTGGGCCATACGGCCCTCGGCAATGATACGGTCGAGCAGGGTCAGGGTCTGTGTCGTGCTCTCGCTGGAAGCACCGGCTTCGGTTGCCATTGCGTTATCTCCGGGAGTTCAGGGGCGGTCAGGCCTGGGGTTCGGTCGGTGCTTCATCATCGCCAACTGAGTTGTCGGCTGGAGACTCGCCTGCAGCTTGGGCTGAAGTTTCGCCTTCGGGGCGTGCGGATTTGATTTCCTGCAGACCTTCGGTATTGCTCACTACGTCCTGCAACAGTTTGTCGAGGTCATCGTTGCCGTCGAGTTTGGTGAGCAAGTCACGCAGGCGCTGGCGCGCTTCGTACAAGCGACGTAGAGGCGTAATTTGCTTGACGATGTTTACAGGGTCGAAATCGTCGAAGTGGCGGAAGCGAAGCTCGACGTTGAGTTTGCTGCCGTCGCCGCTGATGGTGTTTTCCACCTGCAGGGTGCTGCGTGGCTCGATGGAGGCGAGCACCTCGTTGAAGTTATCGCGGTCGATCTCGGTGAAACGTCGATCAATCAGCTTGGGCAGCGGTGCTTCGGGTTTGCCAGAGAGGTCGGCGAGGATGCCGACCACAAGGGGCAGCTCCTTCTTTTCGATCGCATTGCCGATCTCGACATCGTAGGTGATCTGGACTCGGGGCGGGCGGATCCGGTCTAACTTGTGTTGCGTGCTCTCAGCCATGTTGGTTGGGCTCCGGGACAGTACCTGGAGCGCAATGCAGCGGACGGATCCCGTGCTCGCACTCCTTTGCTGGACCGCTACTGCAACGGGTAGCTGAAAACCGAGCCCGTCCTTGGCGATCCATTCACATCCGTCATGAGGACGAACTTTCATAGACGCTAGATCACGTCTATAAATTTGCAAATGTGAATTTCAAGGTGAAGTCTTCATGACACAGGGACGTTTGATTTCCTGCCTTCCTGCAGTGCTGTTAGGTCTGAGTCTTGTACTGACCGGGTGTGGTTTTCGAGGTGAGAGGATCGGTCTGGACAGTCTGACACTAGACGTGGCGGAACGCGCCAACGACGACACACCCATCGCCGTGGACTTCGTTGTTGTACGCGACCCAGACCTGCTCAAGTTGCTATCCGATATCCCCTCCAAGCAGTGGTTCGCCGAGCGAGACCAGTATCGCCGCGACTATCGCCAGCTGTTTTCGGTATGGAGCCTGGAGCTCGTGCCGGGACAATTTCGCGATGTTCACGACTTTCCTTTTGCCGGTGATAAGGCTGCTGGACTTTTGGTGTTCGCCGGCTATAACACTCCAGGCGCACACCGTTTGCGCCTGAATGAATCAGGACGTGTGTGGCTTCGTTTCGATAGCAGGGAGATGCGCTTGCTGACGGATCGGGATCGTTAGCCAAGCGCTGTGCGCGCAGCGTGCATGCCAAACAGCGGATGTAAAAGGGGAGTGGTATGAAGGTGTTGCCGGATGCAGTCTGCTGGCACGAGGGCATGCAACTGTTGCCTCAGCATTTCCAATTGCAGGGCATACGCGCGGAGGTTATCGCTGCGCTCTGCGCCAGAGCCAGCAATCCGTGGTTCTGGGGATTGACCGAGTTGGAAGTTGATCCTGTCGCGCTCAGTACCGGCCTGGTACGTATCCAATCCCTGGAGGCGATTCTGCCGGACGGTTTGCCCGTCAGCGTGCAACCAGGTAGCGGCAAGGTTGTGGAACTCGACGTCGGGCCTCCCGTGGCGGCATCAGCCAACGCTTGTGTAACGGTCTTCCTGGCGGTCAATCCCCTTGGCCGCAGCGGTCAGGTACTGCCGCTTAACGGGCGATTGCAGTCACAGCTTGCCGAGGCGATTCCTGATCTGGCCAGCGGTGAGCACCCGGAGCCGATTCTCGTTTGGCGTCCCAATCTACGGCTGGTTACCGATAGCGATAGGGCTGATTCGATCTGCCTACCCTTGTTGCGGATATCCAAGGAGGGGGGCGGGTTCGTCAGGCAACCCTACGTGCCGCCGATGGGGCTGATACTGCCGGAGTCGGATTTGGGGCAGATGGTCTCTGCGCTGTGCGCAAGGGGGCGGGAAAAATGCTTGTTCCTCGCAGGACGGTTACGTCAGGCCGAGCAGGCGGGAAATCATGACGACGCACAGGAACTCAGGCGACAACTGACAGCGCTTTGGGCGCGCCTTCCCGAAGTTGAAGTCGCCTTGAACAGCCGAGTGGCTACTCCGGCGAACCTGCATGGCTTACTGGCTGGATTGGCAGGTGCCTGGAGTGCATTGGATGCGTTAAGCGGCGTCCCTGCATTCGCTCCTCTTGACTTCCTAGAGCTCAAGCGCGGCTTCGATGAAGTGATCGAGTGGCTTCATCGGAAGCTGGACAGCATCCGCGTCGGATACCGTTGCCTGGTGTTCGAGCAGTCCGAGCAGGGCTTTTCCATTGATTTGCCAGATACCCAGACAGGCCGCCAGCGCCTTGTCGTGGGGCTGCGTATGCCCGCAGGTACCGGACAGGAAGCCGCGCAGGCGTGGTTAGGGCAGGTGGTGATTGCCTCGCGGCAACACGTAGCAACACTCGTACAGCAGCGTATGAGCGGTTTGCTTCACCAGCCCATGAACCGCAACGAACGAGCTGCGTACGGTGTGGGTGAGGAAACGCACCTCTTTCTGATCCAGGCCTCCGGTGACTGGTTCGATCCCGAACAGCCACTGTACTTGGCTGTCACCTCGCAGAGAGCGATTGCAAGCCCTTGGCAGGTTCTTTTATTCACGACCGATAGCCACTGAAATCAGCTTTCCCAAGCCAAGGATGCATAGATGTTGGAAAGGAGCGTTTCTCTTTACCCCCCCGAGTTCGGAGAGGCACCGCTGAGCCTGGCGTTTCGCGAGGCCTGGATCGAATGGCGAGGGGTCTGGGATGGCGTGGGGGGACTCAGCAATCCTGGTAATGAACAGATCGAGCGCATGGCGGAGGCCACGACTCTTGTGGTTCGTCGCCTTTGGCGCAGTGCATTCGCTAGTGTCGGTGCGTCCTCTTCCAGTCAGGTCAAGGCGATGGTCTATGCGTTCGTAGCCCTGGTTGACGAACGTCTTCTGTTCGATGATTGGCCGGGCCGGGCGGCCTGGCAGCCACGACCGCTGGAAACGCGCCTGTATGGTTCGCGCAATGCGGGTGAGCGCTTGCCCCGTGCCATTCACAAGCTGCTCAAGGAGCGTGCACCGGCGTCACGCGATCTGGCCAATGTCTATCTCCAATGCCTGATCCTTGGTTTCTACGGTGGCCTGCGCAGTGCTCGGGGGCGCGCGCTGCATGCGCGTTGGCGGCATGCACTTTTCACCTTTGCCTGGCAACGTGAACCGGCGATGAACGGGGCGATGAACAGCCTGGCGCGGCCGAGCCGTTCTGCGGCGTTACGCCTCCCCATGCGAAGAGTACTGCCGGATGGCATGCGTCTTGGGCTGGCGATCTGCGGTTTGTTGGTGGTTCTGAGTGTGGCTGGGCACTGGATGTGGAGTGACATCCAGTCGGAGCTGACGCCGTTACTGCATCTGGTCAGCCTTGAAGAAAGCGGGAGCCTGGCTGAATGAGTACTCTGGCGATCGTACTCAGCGTGATAGGCGTTCTCCTGCTGTTACTGGCATTGGTTGTACTGGTCTGGTGGTTGCGCACTCAATCCGGTATGGCCATCCGCAGTTTCTACGCCGCGGTGCGCAAGATGGAGCATGAGCAGGGCTTCGAGTCGCGCTATCAGGTTCCCTGGCTGATGCTGCTCGGCGACCCGCGCGAAGGCAGCCAGCTTTGTCTTGATTGGCAGCTCACGCCCGTTGGACGTCCGGCTTGGTTCGGCCGCTGGTGGGCCGACCAGGACGGTGCCGTGCTGGTCGTGCCTCAGGGCGTATTCCTACCCCACGATGGCAGTAACGCTTCCACCTTCGTCTGGCGTCGCCTACTCGGCATGTTGCTGAGGTTACGGGGGCAGCGCCCACTGGATGGCGTGATCTGGAACATCCCTCTTGGTCAGTTGCAGGACGGTGCACAGAGTGTCACCGACGTGATCGTTCTGCGCCGTCGCTTTGCTGAGCTGCTCCAACGCCTTGGCCTGGGACTGCCGGTATATGTCGTTATCACGGGTTTCGAGGATATGCCAGGCTTCCAGGAGCTGGTCGCCGCACTGCCCGAAGAGGGGCGCGAGCGCCTGCTGGGTTGGTCATCGCCCTATGGACTGGATGCCGGCTGGCAGAGTCATTGGCTCGACGATGCGGTGGATGCCGTGGTGCAGAGCATGCAGGCAGCCATCATCGAGGTCGGGGCTCTGAAAGGCGAGCTAGCCGAGGATTTGTATCGCTTGCCTGACCTGTTGCTGGCGCTCAAGGGCAATCTGCGCACCCTGTTGGAGCCGGTTTTCCAGGGCAGCACTCATGGCGAGGCCCCCAGGATTCGAGGCCTTTATCTGGGGGCTTCCCAGGCACGCACAGAATCGAATCCTGCGCAGCTTTACCCCGATGAACTGCCGGCGAGGCAGGGAGTGTTCACGCAGATGCTCTGGCGGCAGCGATTTCTGTCCGAACAGGGGTTGGCACAGGCCCTGCCGCGAGTTCTGCGCCTGCGTCAGCGCTGGCAGAAAACGGTGGGGGGCGTTGCGGTAGTGCTTGGCCTTTGCTGGCTGGTGGGCATGCTGTGGGTATGGCAGGGACGACAGCAGGATGCGCGTGAACTGAGCCGCCTATTGCAGGCGACGCATGCCGGACATGTCAGTCTGCGTGCACCCGAGCGTCGCCAGGAGCAGGCGCGGCTCAACGTTCAGGCCTTCTGGACGTTGTTGCAGCAATCACCTCGCTGGCATTTTTCATCGCTGGTCTATCCCTCGTCCTGGGGTTCTTCGCTAGATACCCAGATGGATCAGTTGTTGCGCAGCATGGCTCGCCGCGAGGCCTTGGTGCCGTTACAGCAACTGCAGGATTACCAATTGAGGACGTTATTGACGATCCGCAATGAGCAACGGCGCCCTGATGTCGAGAGTGCTCAGCCGGATCAATGGCCCACGTACGTGAAGGCTCGCACCCTGGCTGAGGGGGTGGTCAGCCTGGAGCGACACAATCGCCTGCTCAACGATGCCCTTATCGGCCAGGAGGGCGTCATCGAGCCGCTGTCCCAACTGAGCAACGATGCGCTGGGGCTGAGTCTCGACCCCTCCAGCCTGCCCAAGCGAGCCTTTTATGACCAGGCCCTGCGTAACCTGGCTGCACCCGCCCTGCGTCCTGTGGATCTGGAGCCCAATCGCAAGCAGCTATCCGGGCAGTTCCAGGCGCTGATGAAGTTCTGGCTGGCGCAGTACTTTCTGGCGGGTAACTTCGTCACCCCTGCCGGTTATCTCAAGAGACACTTGAACGATCTGGAATACGGTCGGGATACCTCGCTGAACAAGCTTGAGGAAATCAACGGCCTGATCGCTCATCTTGAGGATCTGATCGTCCTCACCAACTCTGCCTGGAGCCATGGCAGTAGTGAGGAGTTGGTGCCGGGTTTTCGCGACCTGATGAATGACGTGAAGCAGAGCCGGCTCCTGGGGCCAAACATAGAGGCTTCCGTCACCCTCGAGGCCGAGCAGTTACGCAGAAGCTTCCATAGCCAATGGATCGAAGGGGCTGCGAGCCGCGATAACCTGCTGCAGCGCCAGGCCGGTGGAACGCTGGTGCTGCAAGAGCACATCAGCAAGCTGTCGAGGAGCATTGGTGATCTGCTCAAGCGCGATTTTGCCGTGAGCGCGATGCGCCGCCCCGATGGCGCCATCGATTCCCGGGCCCTCGGCAACGTGACCGAGCAGCAAATGACTCAGGCGTTGGTCTACCAGCAGAGCTATCAGAGCTTCGTGACACAAGAGCTGGCGCAAATAGCGCCGGATTATCGCGCGGGTATGCTCAAGGCCGCGGAGCAGGCCGCAGCACTGGCGATGTGGTCGGAACTGACCGCCTCCCCAGCAGGTTACAACTACGGCTCTGCACAGAGCAGGTTCAATGTCTCCGTCGAACAGGCCATGCAGGTGATCCAGGCACTCAAGGCCCTTGGTCGTGCCGATCTGGCCAGTACGTTGCAATCCCAACTGACCTTGCGTGCGATGGTCGACGTCGACGCGGTTCTGACGGATATCGACACCTTGCCGCTATTCATCAAGCGCTACCCAATTTCCGAGTGGGACGGTAAGCCCAATCTGGGACTCAGGCTGTTTCGCGCCACTGACGTCCAGGATCTGAAATCATCTCTGGCCCGACAGTTTGTGGAAATCAGTGCCAGCACCGACAAAGTGAGGCCAGAGCTGACGTGGTTGAGGATGCAGGCGGATCTGCCATTGCCCCTGCAGGAGAAAGTATCGAGGCTTGGCTCGATAAGCGATGAGATGCAGAAGTACAAGGCGCAGAACCCGAGCAGCTCACCGGCATTGTTCGAGCAACTAGTGAGCCGAGATCTGGTGGAAATAGATCTTGGCAATTGCCAGCAGGTGCTGTCGACCGCCAGCCTGCCACAGAACGATGGAGATCTTGCCCGTTATACCCGGAGCATTACCGAGCAGGTACGCCAGCGCTGCAACCAATTGCAGATGCAGGACGCCGCAAAAGCCTGGAATGCACTGGTGGACTACTTCAACCAGTACCTGGCGGGGCGCTTCCCATTCTCCTACAGCCTGGAAAGTGGCGATGCTGATCCAGCGCGTGTCAAACACCTGCTGGAATTGATCGATACCCATCTGGATGCGGCCGAGAAGGGACTGGTTTTGGCGCCGCCAGGCAGTCGGCTGGCCGCAGAAGACTTCCTTTCCCGGATGAAACAGGCCAGAACCTGGCTCGGGCCGATGTTCATACGCGACCCGTCAGGAACCATCGGTGTGGAACTCGAAGTCCGCTGGCGAACGGATCGTGAAGAGGAGCGGGGGGCTGATCAGGTGATCGCCTGGACATTGAATGGCGCAGGCCAGCAGATTGCTCACCCTGGTGAGGCCGGTCAGCGTCTGCGCTGGAATGTCGGAGACCCGCTGCAACTCGTGTTGCGCTGGGCCCGCGACAGCAGCCAGCGGCCGTCGATCGATCCCCTGCAACCGAGCATGGCCGTCAATGGCCTGGAGGCGGGCTGGGAATACCGTGGTCCATGGGCGCTGCTGCGTATGATGCGTTCACATGTGGTACCGCAACGTTTGCCGAACATGGACTACACGGACTTTCCTCTGACCTTGCAGGTTCCCGTACGGGGTGCCCTGGATGCCAGTCCGCAGGCTCAGATGTTCATCGGCCTGTCACTGCTCAGCCAGGGCAGCAAGCTGCCTCTATCGATTCAGCCTCTGCCGGTCGTTGCACCCGGTTCGCCATTCACCAATTTCCAGTTGCAGGCGCTGCAAAGTGCGGAGATTACGCCATGACCAGCGTCTCGATCGGACAGTATCTGGAGCCCATCCCAGGCGATGCCATTTGTGGCCCCAGCTTGCGTTATGAAGGCGCGTGGGATCGTCTACGGGAGCTACGCCGCGAGGATGACGCCAGCTTGCCGACCGGCGTCTGGCAAAGCGACCTCAAGCGTGGCGATTGGGCCGCGTTGGAGCAGCTTGCAGGCGATCTGCTGCGCGAGCGCAGCAAGGATCTGATGATTGCCGTTTGGTTGGGCGAAGCCTGGATACGTCGGCACGGACTTGCAGGTGTGCGTTCGGCAATGGAGTTGCTGGTGGGGCTGTGCGAGCGCTTTCCGGATGATCTACATCCGCAACCCGAGGACGATGATCGTTCCTGGCGTGTCTTCCCACTGGAATGGATGATCCGCCAATACCGCTCCACGCTCCTGACGCAGATCCCGCTCTTCGGTATCGATGCTGAAGAGTTTGCGCATGTCACGCTGCACGAATGGTTGCAATTGCAGCAGCGCCAAGTACAGGCGAGCGATAGCAAGCAGGACAAGATCGCCGCCGAGTCAGCCCGACTGGAGTATCGCAAGCTGCATGAAAAACTCAGGCAGATACCTGTAAGCCACTATGTCGCTGCCGACGCTGACCTGAGAGCGGCTCTCGCGGCTCTCGAACGGCTGGACAACTGGAGTGAGGGGTGGCTGGCCGATCTGGCTCCCAGCTTTGGCCCCCTGCGCCAGACATTGACCAGCCTGCGTGTTCAGCTTGAGGAGTTCGTTCCGATGTCAGAGCAGATCCCGTCATCCGAGCCAGAGAGCGATGCTGTCATGGACGAGCCGACAGCCGAACCCTCTTCCACCGCCTTGCCTGCAGTGGGCGCGCCCAGCAGCCGCGAGCAGGCTTACCGACAGCTGGCACAGATCGCCGACTACCTGGCCAGAACCGAGCCGCACAGTCCCGTCCCCTACGTCATTCGCCGGGCCGTGGAGTGGGGCAACCAGCCTCTTGGCGAACTGCTGGACGAGTTGATCAGCGCTGATGCCGAGTCCAGACGTTTATGGAAACTGCTGGGGGTACTTAAGTAAAAACGCCGACGCAATGGGAGGAGCAGCGTTCCCGAATCCTTCGTCCCGATCCAAATACTCTCGCATGAAAGCCTGGTCAGAGATGACCGGGCTTTTTTGTATTGCGGATTTTTCAACCCGAAGTATCAGCGTCAGGCTACGGCTTCCAAGGCCTGATCATCGTTGAGTCTAGGGTCAAGGGTTCGCGGATGGCTGCCTTCCGGGTGTGCATGCCGAGTGCCTCACTTCTCGCTGGCCACAAGACACCTTCAAATGCTCTGGACAGGAGTCGCCGATTGGGGGGAACGGCTGCTCAGCAACGTTCACACGGCTGGAGCTGCGGCGGTGCCAAGTGGCAGGCTCAGGCGGAAACAGATGGGCGTTTCTTCGCCACGACTCTCCAGGCAGATATCGCCACCATGCAGCTCTATGATCCGCTTCGCCAGGTGCAGGCCTAGGCCAGCGCCGGGGCTGTGTTGGGCCTGGCTGCCGCGAAAGTATTTCTGGAATAGCAGCCTGGACTGGTCTTCCGGAATCGCAGGGCCTTCGTTGCTGATCTGGATGTCGAGAAAACCTGGGCGGTCACTCAGTCGCAGTTCGATGGCGCTGCCGGCTGGCGCATGGCGGTCGGCGTTGGCGAGAAGGTTGCGCAGGGCGATCTTGATCAGGCTGTCATCGCAACGGATCGCGTCTTGAGCACTGAGGTTGCGAATGACGATCCGGCCAGTTGGAAGATCCGCACTGCTTCTTTCCATCAGCGGCTGCAGGGCGTGATCCGTATCGCACTGGATGGCGGTGGTACCCTCCATGCGATCGTGGCTCAGGTAGTGATCGACTAGGGTGAGTAGACGCGACGAGGCTTCTCGGATGTTCTTGCAGCGCTTCTCGTTACGCTCGGGCGCAGCGGACAGATTGCGGGAAATCTGCTGGGCCGACGTCGAGATGATGGCTAGTGGGGTTCGGAATTCGTGCGAGACCATGGCCACGAAGTCGCGTTGTTCTTCTCGCGTTCGTTTCTCTTGTTGCAGGGTTTCGCGGAGTTCGCCTTCCAGCAGCGTGCGTCGGCTGATTTCTTCACGCAGTTCCTGAGTGCGTTCGACGATCTGCTGTTCCAGGTTGCTGTTGTGTTCCTGCAGCAACAGTTTGAAGTCGAGTTGAGCGCGGCGTTTGTCCTCTTCGAGCGTGCGGTAGTGATGGATGATGCGCATGCTCATCAGTGCCATATGCAGCAAGGTGCCGATGGCCACGGCATTGTCGGTCATGAAGGTGGTGGGAATCACGCCCAGATTGCGCATGAAACTGATGATGACGCCCGCGTAGTAGATGCCGAACACCAGCAGGAACACGCGCGCGGATTTTTGCCCCTTGAGCAGTAGCCACAGCGCCGTGCTGATGAGCAGTGCGATGTTCAGTAACGAGAACACCTGGGTCAGCGGAGCGCCGATCTGGTAATGGCCGAACAGGATGGTGGTTGCCGCCAGTGCGCTGACGACTAGGCAGATGCCGGTGAGGATACGCCGCAGGCCGGCAAATTCGCTGATCTGCAGCTGGCGCTGGGCGAATATGAAGCCGATCGGCAGGCTGGCCGCCATGATGCAGCCCAGCATGCGGTCGCTCCAGGCTACCGGAAGGCCCGTAGCCTGCTGAATCAGCCCGGTGCTGAAACTCTCGATCAAAAAGCAGCACGAGACATAGATCAGATACCAACCGCTCTCGGGGGCGTTCGTCATGCGCCAGAACACGCTGTGGAACACGATCAGCGCCAGATAGATACCAAAGTACAGGCCGAGGCCCAGGTATTCGTTGCGTGCCTGCTGGTGGAACTGCGATTCCGGCATCAGGCGCGCGCTGACGGACATCGCGTTCTTGGTCTTCAGGCGCAGCAGCAGGGTATGAGGCTCGCCATTCTCGAGGCTGATGGGGAAGGAGGCCGTGCGGTAGTTCACTGGCCACAACGTCCGATCCAGCGTCTCGCCGCTATGCCGTTCTCGGATCGTGCCATCCTGGCTGAGGTCATACAGCGTCACTTCGTCGAGCAGCGCGTTGCTCAATGACAGCATCCAGGCCGTTGGCGCAGCCTGTTCAGCCTGTATCTGCAATTTCAACCAGATGACGTCATAGGTGAAACCGGCGTTCAGGGGGCCTGGCAGTTCGATCCAGTCGCTGGATGCCAGTGCGTTTGCCGCGTCCAGTGCGCCAGTTGGGTCAGTGAGCCGCTCCAGATAACCGTTGGTATTGGTCGCCTGGGCCTTGAGCATCAGCGTGCTGGCCTGGGCGGGCCATGAACATATCAGGCACATCAACAGCAGATAGCGGAGGAACTGGATCATGGGGCGGGTTCTGCAAGGCCTGATGAAGTTGGAATTCTAACCGGTGGTGGCGTTTTATCGATGGAGCACTCAGGTTTGCTCGGTTGGTTATGGCAGAGCAAGGAGTATCATGGCGGGACTTTGCCTGGGGCGCTGCAACGCCCCCGGTTGCTGATGAGAGCGCATAGGTGAAACGAGTTTCACATTCTGAAAACGCTGCCGTGCATGAGTCGTCGCAGTTGAGGCTACTGGTGGTGGAATCCTTGGCAGGCGGGCTTCTGAGCACCTGCCTGCATTTGCACGAGCATGTCTCATACCTTCAGCTCAGCACCGCCGAGGGGGTGTCGGAAATCGACGTGGCGCTGCTCGCGCCTCATATCGTGCTGCTCGAACTCGATGTACAGGCGGGCGCCAAGCTGGATCTGGCTGCACGCATGCATCGTCTTTGGCCTGGTGTTGGGCTCATTCTGGCCTGTGAGCCCGAGCAGATGAACCTGCGTCTGCAGGGGTATGCGCACGGTGCTGATTACTGTCTGGTCAAGCCTCTGGTGGAGGTCGAGCTCGTTTCGGTCATCGACGCGCTGGCTCGGCGCCTGCGTATGCAGGTCGCGCCCGCAGGTGATTGTTGGGTCATCGACTCGCAGCGGCAGATGCTCGGCTTGCCCGATGGTCGCTTCCTGGAGCTGAGTCGCAACGAATACCTGGTGCTTCAGTGCCTGCAACGCGCGCCGGATCAGACGGCCAGTCGGCAGTCGCTTGCCGAGGGCCTTGGGGTCAATTACATGACCTACGACGAGCGGCGCCTGGAGGCCATCGTCAGTCGGCTGCGCCGCAAGATTTCCACATTCGCTGGGCGGGAGGCCCCGATCCGGGCTCTGCGCAACAAAGGGTATTTGTTCACCGGCAACCTGCTGGCGCGTCATCGCGAGCAGGGCAGGGCCTAGGCGCGGATCTGCGTGGGTTCGTAGAAACAGTAGCCGCTGTTGCGCAGCGTTTTCAGGGGCAGCTCGAGCCCGGTGGCCTGTTCCACGTTGCGCCGCAGGCGGAGGATTTGCGTATCCAGGCGGCGCTGGTCGTAGGTCAGGTAGTCCTCGTCGAGTGCTTTGACGATTTCCCGGCGTGAAACGGTGTTGCCGGCGTTGCGCATCAGGCAATACAACACCAGTGAGTCCTGGTGGGAAAGCCGCAGCCCCTGGCGGTTAGGGGCCTTGAGTTCTCGGGGGCCCATGTCCAGCTGCCAGGGCGACGATTCCCGTTGCAGACCGAGCCGGCGGCGCAAGGCATCGAGTACGGCGGCCAGTTCGTCCAGGTCGCAGCCCTTGGACAGGTAGTGGTCGACGCCCTGGCGAAAGCCGGTGACACGGTTATCGGGTGTGCCGCGTGCGGTGAAGGCGATGATGCCTAGCGTACTGCCGCTGCTACGCAGTTGGCGAATCAGATCCAGGCCATCGCCATCCGGAAGGCCCAGGTCGATCACTGCCAAATGATGGCGACGCTCGTCGAAGGCTTCGGTGAAGGCGGCTAGGCTTTCGACGGCGGTCACGCGATAACCGCAGTCCTCGAGAAACTCGGCCAGTTCCTGGGCGAGAACGGGTTCGTCTTCGAGCAGGATGAGGTCAATCATGGGCAGTCGGGCAAGAGAAAATACATCCAGGAACAGGTTCGCCGGCCCTTTTTTGTAGAGGGCGCTTTTGGGAAGTCTAGCCAAGCCTGCCCGGCTATCGAAAGGCGTTAGTGGAAATCACCTGAAAATGTCAGGTTTTGTCAGTTTCGTTAAATGGCACAACGCTAGTATTGGGGCGCCGGTGCGACTCCCGGCATGACGATGACCATGACGGGTGTGCCCCATGCTTTCAAGAATCAAACCTGCCTTCCAGGCTCGGCGAGAACTGCTCGCTGCCTGCGTACTGCTCTGCTCCGCGAATGCTTCGGCCGATCAGGGTTTTGCCGCCAATCTCGATCGTATCCTGCGTGAACACCAATTGGTGCGGATGGTTGACGCCGATGTCGAGACTGCTCGTGAGCAGGTCAATGTCGAAAAGGCCGCGTATTACCCGAAACTGACCGTGAATGCCGGCGCTGGGCGCAGAAACACTCACCGTGAAGAAGGCACCGACGGGCATTACGATCCGGTCGATGCCAGCGTGGGGCTCAATCAGTTGATCACCGACTTCGGTGCCACGTCTTCGCGTGTCCAGGCGGCCAAGGTCGTTCTGGTCAAGGAAGAGGCCGAGCGCGAACTGCAAGTGCAGAACCTGATCCTGGCGGCCATCGAAGCCCAGCTCCAGGTCATCCAGGCCGAGCGTACCCAGTCCTACGCGCGTCAGTCCGAGCAGAACATCAAGCAGCAGACCTCGCTGGAGAACGCGCGCATGGAGGCCGGTCGTGGCTATGCGACCGACGTGCTGCAGGCGAAGTCGCAACTGGCTGGTGCCGAGGCGCGCCGAGTCATGGCTGACAGCCGCATGCGCGAATCCCTGAACCGTTATCGGGTTATCTTCGGCGAATCCGCGATTGCCCCGGACACCCTGGAGGCACTGGCTATTCCCGGCGATCGCCTGCCAGCTTCGGAAGCCGCCATCGTCGAGAGCGTGCGTCAGCAGAACCCCGATCTGCTCGCAGCCATCAAACGTGCCGAGGTCACCCTCGCCGAGCGTGATGCCGCACGCAGCAAGGAACTCATGCCGCGCCTGTCCTTCCGCCTGAGCCAGGAGCACTACGAGGATTACGACGACACGCCGGGGTTCCGCAACGACACCAAGGCCATGGTCAATTTCGATTGGCAGTTCGACCTCGGCATGCGCGCCAACTACGTCACCCGTGCCGCCGATCAGGCTGTCGCCAGCGCCCAGGAGAAAGCCGACTACGTACGCATCCAGGCCATGGAAGAAGCCCGCAACGCCTGGGTTTCCTGGGAAACCTCACGTGAGCGCGCCGACCACCTGCGCAATCAGGTGCGCATCGCCGAAAGCTTCCTCGAGCTGGCCCGCAAGGAACGTGAGATGGGGCGCCGCTCGCTGCTCGACATCCTCAACGGTGAAGTCGGCCTGATCAACGCCCAGAGCGACGCTACCGCCGCCGGTATCGACGAGATCATCGCCGCCTATCGTCTGTTGCGTGCAACGGGGCAACTGAGTCCGGGGATTTTCCGTCAGCCGGGAATCATCGTTCCGGCGGAGCGGGTGCTGCCTGTCGCTTCTCTGACAGCGGGCCAGACCAGTAGCAATTGAGTCCTGAGTCATCGCAATCGCATCGACACGCACGCACCTGTTCCAGGTGCGTTCGCGCTTCCAAAAGACAGGCTGTAAACAGCAGGAGTAGCCTCAATGGCTGAATTGACGAGTGCACAGATCGATACCCTGGTTCGTGCCGTACAGGTGGTCACGGATTTCCTGAACGGGCGTGCACCCGACGGGATCGACTCGCTCGAGCAGGCCCTGGCCGTCATGAGTCAGATGCTCCGCGCTGCCGGTATTCCCGTGCCGTTGGTCGAGAGCCTGCGTCAGTCCATTGCCGAACAGGCACGCGCCACGCAGCCGCAGCCGGAAGCGGCCGAGGCGTTTTCCTGGGTACAGAACTGGCTGGCGAGCGCCGACATCGAGGTTCAGAGACTCGATGAAGGAAGCACGAGCGCGCCCCTCGATGTGCTCACGCCCATGGCGGAACCGGCTCCGTCGATTTCGGCGCCGGCCCCGTTCGACAGCACGCATCGTCCTGAAATCACCGGCCTGCTGGGGCAGGACATCGATCGAAGCGATGTGGCGGCGCAACCCGAGCGTACGCAACTGACTGGTGACCTCAGTGGCAGCGGTGTGCTGCCGCCGGGTGTGCCACCGGAACTGGCCATGCTCAACCTCGACGGCTTCGGTTCTGGTCTGCTCGGTGGCGTCACGTCGGGGATTGGCCCAGGTGGCGCATCGCAGGGTACTGGCGGGGTGGCCGGGGGCGGTCTCGGTGTGTTTCCCAACTTCCGTGACGACAGCGGCATCGGCAGCAGTTTGTCTGCCGGGACGGATCGTGGACTGCCCACCGACACTGGCGGCAACCAGAACACGCCACCGACTGGCAGTAGCCAGCCGGCTTCGGTTCTTTCCGTGCGTGGTGGTGGCGACGTGGTCGAGGGCGACGACGGCGATACCATGGTGCTGGTGTTTACCGTGAGCCGCACCTCCGCAACCGGTGCTGCTCAGGTGCAGTGGACGCTCAATGGTCTGGATCCGGCGCTGTTCGGCGGCTCGATGCCCAGCGGCGCACTGGTTTTCGCCGACGGCCAGACCGAGCAGCAGATTCGCATCGAGGTGCCAGGTGATTATCTGGCGCAGGGTGACCGCACCGCTGTAGTGTCCTTGAGCAGCCCGAGTGCCGGCAGCCAACTCGGCCAGTCCAGCGCCTCGGTGCAGATTCTCGACAACGACGCCACCGTCAGCATCCAGGCCACGCGTTTGCAGGTACTGGAGGGCGATGAGGGCGAGCAGCAGTTGCTGACCTTCGTGGTCACGCGCAGCAATGGTCGTGCCCCGGCGACCCTCGATTGGGCCGCCAGTGGCCTGGACGAGGCGGACATCGGTGGCCCGTTGCCCTCCGGGAGCCTGACCTTCGGCGTTGGCGAGGTGAGCAAGACCATCAGCATCCCGCTGCTCGGCGACCGCGTTGTCGAGCCCAACGAGGTGCTGCAGGTCAGCCTGAGCAACCCCAGCAGCAACCTGACCATCGTCACCGCTGACGCTACCACCACGGTGCTCAACGATGACGGCCTGGTGTCGATTCGTGCCAACCAGTCGCAGGTCGTCGAAGGCGACACCGGCACTACCACGACCATCAGCTTTACCGTCACCCGTACCGATTCGCTGAGCAGTGGTTCGGTGCGCTGGTCGGTCAGCGGCGTCGATGCCGAAGACCTCATCGAGGGCATCGATGGCGGCTTCCTGCATTTCGCGGCCGGCGAAACCAGCCGTGACATCGTGCTCACCGTGCGCGGCGACCGTGAGGTCGAGGACGACAAGACCCTGACTGTCAGCCTGCAGAGCGAGCAGAGCAACCTACGCGTCTCCGGCGGCAGTGCCAGCACCGTGATCCTCAACGATGACACCGGCGTCAGCCTGCGTGGCGTGACCATGGACGTGATGGAAGGTGGCCAGGGCCAGCAAACGGCGATCACCTTCATGGTGACCCGTTCCGAACTGCTAGATCAGAGCCTGACCATCGATTGGCGTTTCGTCCGTGTGGGTACCCATGCCGCCGACGCCAACGACTTCGTCGCCGGGCAGAACCTGCTCAACCTGGCTGATGGCATGCCCAGCGGTGGTGTCACTTTCGCGCCCAACGAGACGCAGAAGTTGGTCACCGTGTGGGTCAAAGGCGACAACCTGGCGGAAATGGACGAGACCTTCGGCATCGTTCTGCACAACCCGCCGGCTGGCGTGCAGATCATCAATGGCGAAGCCTATGGCACCATCCGCACCGACGAGTCGGTGTACAGCATCGAGGCCGTGACCCCGTCGACCGTCGAGGGTAACGGCACGGGCGGTGTGCAGGCCTTCATCGTCACCCGTACCGGCAACATCAGCAGTGCCGGGCAGGTCGGCTACCAGATCGCCGGCTATGGCGAGCTGCCGACAGACGTGAACGATTTTGCCGCCGATCAGCCCATGAGCGGCACCGTGCAGTTCGCTGCCGGAGAGAGCAGCAAGGTCATCTACGTGCGCCTCAACGGTGATACCCAGATCGAGGGTACCGAGAGCTACACCGTGTCGCTGCAGGCCCAGGATGCCAACAGCCAGATCGACGTCGGTGCGGCACTGGCCAGCATCGACTCGGACGACCAGGCGGTGTCCATCGTCGCGCGCAATGCCAACGTGCGCGAAGGCACCACCAGCACCACGCCGCTGGAGTTCGTGGTGACCCGTACCGGTGAGCTGTCGCTGTCCGGTACTGTGCAGTGGCATGTGCAGGGCTTTGGCAACAATCCGGTGGACGCCGCCGACTTCGGCGGCACCTGGCCGTCCGGCACCGTCGAGTTCGCACCGGGTCAAAGCAGTGCGGTGATTCGCTTCAGCGCGACACCGGACAGCCACTACGAGGCCACTGAAGGGTTGCAGGTTGTCATCAGCAGCACCACGCCGGGTATGACCGTTATTCAGGATCGCGCCAATGGCAGCCTGATCAACGATGACGCACGCCTGACTCTCGATGGCACCGGCCTGGTAGCCGCTGAAGGCAACAGTGACACACCACGCTCGCTCAACTTCACCGTGCAACGCCAGGGCGATCTGACCCAGAGCGTCAGTGTCGACTGGCGCCTGGTGTTCGGCAGCGATGCCAACTCCGCCAACGCCGCCGACTTCCTCGCCGGCACCGTTTTCAACGGCACCCTCGAATTCGGTCGCGGTGTACAGAGCCTGGTGGTGACCCTGCCATTGTCGCCAGACAATCTGGTGGAGCTGGACGAAACCTTCCAGGTGGTGCTGAGCAACCCCAGTCCTGGTGCGGAAATCTCCGTCGGTTCGGCCAATGGTCTGATCCGCAACGACGACGTGGTGTTCAACCTGCTGTCCCAGGCCGATAGCCTGGAGGGCAGTGGCGGTAGCCATGAACTGCGCTACGTAGTCGAACGCAGCGGTGACCTCAGTGGCAGCGATACCATTACCTGGAGTCTCGCCCCGGGCGCCGTCAACGGCGTGGATGGCAGTGATTTCGTCGGTGGCGTGCTGCCTAGTGGCACGCTGGTGTTCGCCGCGGGCGTCGATCGCATGGAAATCGTCCTGCACATCGCTACCGACTCGCAGCTGGAGGCCGACGAGAGCTTCGTGCTCAGCCTCGGCACGCCGAATCCTGGCGCTACTGTGGGTAACGGCAGCGTCAATGGTCTGCTGCTCAATGACGACCAGCAGTTCGCCATTCAGGCGCAGACCGCCAGCGTCACCGAAGGCGGTGACGGTCAGACTGCGCAACTGAGTTTCCTGGTCAATCGCACCGGCTATCTGGGTGGTAGCGGCAGTGTGGCCTGGCGTGTGGTCGGCGAGGGCGGCAACCCGGTGGACGGTGCCGATTTCGTCGGCGGCGTGCTACCGTCCGGCACGCTCAACTTCACCAGCGGCCAGACCAGCCAGACCATCACCCTGCAGGTGGCGGGCGACTACCGCCTGGAGGCCAGCGAAGGCCTGCGCGTCGAACTCTACGACCCGTCCACGGGCGCTAGCCTGGGCAATGCCTCGGCCACAGCGACCATTACCAACGATGACACCGGCCTGGCCATCGCCACCACCCGTAGTGGCCTGGTAGAAGGTGACAGTGGCAGCGTCATCCATGAATTCACCGTGACCCGCTCCGGCGTCACTACGGGCACCACCAGTGTCGACTGGAGCCTGTCCGGTGAGGTCGATGCGGCGGACTTCGTTGGCGGCGTGCTGCCGTCCGGTACCGTCACCTTCGCCCCGGGCGAGACCAGCAAGGTGATCCAGATCGCCGTGCGCGGCGACCGCGACGTGGAGGGCGACGAGTCCTTCACCGTGACCCTCGGCAATGCCAGTGGTCATGCCGACATTCTGGTCGGCGAGGCGCAAGGCAGTATCGTTTCCGATGACATCGGCATCAGTATCCAGGCCGAGCAAGCCGCCGTGGATGAAGGCGCGGCCGGCGAAACCCAGGTGCTGCGCTTTACCGTGACGCGTAGCGGTGACCTGTCGGGCCCGGTCAGTGTGACCTGGGCCGCCAGCGGTCTGCAGGCCGATGACTTTGTCCTCGGCACCGCGCTCAACGGTCTGGTGGAATTCGCCGCCGGTGAAACCAGCAAGGTGATCGAGCTGACCCTGGCCGGTGATGCCGTGCTGGAAAACGACGAAACCCTCACCCTGACCCTGGGCAACCCGGTCTCGAACCCGGCCCATGGCCAGACCCAGTTGTTGACCGACAGCGCCAGCACTCTGGTGCGCAACGATGACCTGGCGCTGTCCATCGGCGCCGACCAGACCAGTGCCGCTGAAAGCGATGCCGGTCAGGAGCGCAGCTTCACCTTCACCGTGACCCGCAGTGGCGACCTGCGTGCCACCAGCGTCGACTGGAAGGTGGCGGTCGGGCAGGGCGTCGATGCCGCCAGCCTGGCTGATTTCGTCACCGGCCAGGATGCACTCGGCGGCAATGCCGGCCTGCCATCCGGCACCGTGGCCTTTGCCGAAGGCCAGACCAGCGTGCAGATCACCGTGCGCGTGGCCGGTGATGGCCATATCGAGCTGGATGAAACCTTCAGCGTTGAGCTGCAGGCTCGCGATGGCAACACCGAATTGACGGTGGCCAGTGCCGAGACCCGTATCGACAATGACGACATGGGCTTCTCCATCACCCCACTGGCCGCCGACAAGGCCGAAGGCCACAGCGGCACCACCGCATTCACCTTTACCGTGACCCGCGCCGGTGATCTCGGCTCGGCAGCCCTGGTGGACTGGTCGTTGTCCGGCATCGCCAATGCCGCGGACTTCGCTGCCAGCAGCGGTACCCTGAGCTTCGCCGCCGGCGAGGCGAGCAAGACGCTGACCATCCAGGTCAACGGTGACCAGCAGGTGGAGGCTGACGAAACCTTCACCGTCATCCTGAACAATGCCCGCCTGGAAGATGGCACGCCGCAGGCGGTGGTCGATGGCACGGCCGCTGGGGTGATTCGCAACGACGACCAGGGTTTCTCGGTGAATGCCGAGCAGGCCAGCATCAGCGAAGGCAACAGCGGCAGCAAGACGGTGATCTACACCATCGTACGCAGTGGCGACCTCACCGGGAGCGCTACGGTGGACTACCAGATCACCGGCAGCAACGGCGGCGACGCGGCCGACACCATCGGTGGTCTGCCGACCGGCAGCCTGACGTTCGCTCCTGGCCAGTCCGAGCTGACCGTCAGCTTCACCTTGCGTGGCGATACCCGTGTGGAGGCCGACGAGTCCTTCACCCTGACCCTGAGCAACCCGAGTGCCGGCATCCTGATCAAGGCCAGCGACAGCACGCTGGTCACCAACGATGACACCAACTTCAGCATCAGCGCGCCGGCTGCACAGAACGAAGGCGCCACGGGGGATGTCACCGAATTCATCTTCACCGTCACGCGTAGTGGTGTGACCACTGGCACAGGCTCCGTGCAGTGGCGCCTGGCTCCGGCCGCGGGGGTCAATGCCAGCGATTTCCAGGGCAGCCAGGATGCCCTTGGCAACAACGCTGGGCTGCCCAGTGGCACGGTCAACTTCGCAGCCGGTCAGACCAGCCAGACCATCACCATCCGCGTGCGCGGCGACAATACCGTGGAGAGCAGCGAGTCGCTGCAGGTGTCGCTGTTCAACCCCACCGGCGGCACCATCGAAGCGGGCGAGGGCACGGCCAGCACGCAGATCGTCAATGACGACGCCAGCTTCAGCATCGCCGCCAATGCCACTACCCAGGCCGAAGGCAATAGCGGTGAACGCGACGTGGTCTTCACCGTCACTCGCAGCGGCTCTCTGAGCGGCGCACGCGACATGACCTGGACGCTGTCCGGTGGCCTGAATGCCAGCGATCTCGGGGTGGGTCAGGCGTCCAGCGGGACGCTCAGCTTCGCCGATGGCCAAAGCACCGCCACCGTGGTGATCCGCGTGCGTGGTGACTCCAACGTCGAGGGGGACGAGGATGTCATCGTGACGCTCTCCAATCCTTCGGCGAACGCCAGCATCGGCACCGCCAGCGCTACCACGACGCTGACCAACGACGATGCCTCGCTGAGCATCAGCCCGTTGTCCGCCGACAAGGGCGAGGGCAACAGCGGCTACGTCGAATTCACCTTTACCGTGACCCGCGCCGGCTATACCAGCCAGGTCAGTACGGTTGATTGGCGGGTCGACCCCAGCGTCGCCAACTCGGTGAACGCTGCCGACTTCTTCGCCACCCAGGCTGCGGGTGTGTTGCGCGATGTCGATGGCATCCCCTATGGCACCGTGACCTTCGCGGCTGGCGAAACCAGCAAGACCATCACCCTGCGCGTGGCGGGCGACAGCCAGCTCGAAAGCAACGAAACGCTGCGGGTGCTGCTGGAGAACGCCTCGCCCGGCAACGAGATCGCCACGGCCAGTGCCGATGGCGTGGTGCGCAACGACGATGCCGAATTGAGTATCAGCGGTACCCTGTCGCGTAGCGAAAGCGATGCTGGTCATGGCACCGGCGCCTTCTTCGAATACACCATCACCCGCACTGGCAACCTGAACCAGACCAGCACGGTCGATTGGGCCGTGCAGCATGTCGATACCAACTCCGCCGACTTCACCAATGGCTCGGTGAACCTCAACCCGTTCGGCAGTGTGACCTTCCTGGCGAACGAGACCAGCAAGACCTTCCGCGTCTACGCCTATGGCGACACCGGGGTCGGCAGCGTCGAAGGCAACGAGCGCTTCAACGTGGTGCTGAGCAACCCCAGCGGTGGCACCTCGATCGGCAGCAGCGGCAGCGTGCAGAGCACCATCACCAACGACGATACCCAGGTCACCATCGAGTGGACGCAGGCACGTCAGGCCGAGAAGATCGATGGTGAGACCACCACTTACACCATTACCCTGACCCGCAGTGGCGATACTGCCAAGGCTTCCAGCCTGAGCTGGAGCCTGAGCGGGCAGGATGTCTACGATTACACCAACGGACGCTGGGAGTATTCGGCCGACGGAGCCGACTTCGTGGGTGGTACCCTACCATCGGGCACGGTCAACTTCGCCAATGGCGAGACCAGCAAGACCGTGACCATCAGCGTACGTGGCGACAACGTCGTCGAGGACGACCAGTGGTTCAAGGTGCAGTTCAACAACGTCAGCGGCATCGACGAACTGCGTGCCCCGCAAACCGGTACCCAGAGCATCTACACGGCCGATACGGCACTGCAGAACAACAGCAGTGCGAGCACCGTCTACCTGTTCGGCGAGATCCAGCGTGACGAGGCGGAGTTCTACATTCAGGACACGCCCACCACGGGGCGCAATCGTTTCGAGGGCGATACCGTCGCCGACGGCGGCAATGCTGCCGACGGTTACATCGAACACACCTTCGCCGTGTATCGCACCATCTCCACCGCGGGCCCGGCCTGGGTCGACTGGGCGGTACAGACCAGCGTCGGCAGTTATGCATCGATCAGCGCCGACGACTTCTGGAATGACACCATTCCGTCCGGGCGTCTGGAGTTCGCCGATGGCGAGTCGGTGAAGTACGTCACCATCCGCACCAAGGTGGATGACCTTGGCGAGTACGACGAGGCCTTCCGCCTCTATCTGAACCAGGCCAGCCCGGGGAGCAGCATCCAGGCCGGTTCCACCGCCAGCCCACCCGGCGGCGCCATCAATAACCATGTGGTGTTGCAGAACGACGATACCCGCTTCGATGTTAGTAGCGAGCGCATCACCGAAGGCGACGAGTTGGTCTTCACCATCACCCGCGCCGGCGACCAGCGCGGCAGCGATTCGGTGGATTGGGAAATCGTCCTGGGTGGCTCGGAGACGAGTAACGAGTCCAACAACGTCCGTAACGACTGGTACAAGCTCGATCCGGCCGACCTGGACATGGATGCGATCCTGGCCAACAACCCCGGCCTGTCCTGGAATGCGGCCACGCGCACGTTGAGCGGAAGCTTCACCTTTCTCGATGGCGAGTTGACCAAGACCGTCACCCTCTACACCGTCAACGACACGCTGACCGAGACCTGGCGCGAAGAAGTGAAGATGGTGCTGAGCAACCCGCAGAACCTCGATGGCGACATCGAGACGCCCTCGCTCGGTTACAACCAGGATGGCTGGGTGTTGAACGACGAGCCGGCGGCGCTGCTCGCCGTGACCAGCAGCACCAGCGAGGTGTTCGAAGGCAATACCGGCACCACTAGCGTCACTTTCACCATTACCCGTACCGCGCAGCCCGGTGGCAGCGTGGATTACGCCAGCAGCGTGGCCTGGCAGATCGTCGGCGATAACATCAACTGGGGCGGCAACGGCGGGGCGCAGGTCAGCAACTACGGCGGCAATGCTGCCGCGGTGACTTCGCCATACTCCAACACCACCTATGGTGTGGTGAACTTTGCGGCGGGTGAGACCAGCAAGCAGGTCACGGTGACCTTCCCAGGTGACACCGTGATCGAGTCGGACACCCTGCTGAACTTCTCGCTGATCTCGCCGAACGATGCCTACAACCATCCGTTCATCAGCTCGCAATACCGTGACGAGTACGGCCCGACCGGCCTCGACCCGGCGCAGAGCAGTGCCAGCAGCACGTTGAAGAACGACGATATCCGCTTGTGGGTCGGCTATTTTGGCAACGCCGATCCGGTCGCCAGTGGTTATGAGGGGCAACCACTCAACTTCACTATCGTGCGCAGTGGGCGCATGGATAACGCGCTGACCATCGGTTACACCCTGACCAACGGCAGCACCACCAACGCCGACTTCGTCAGCCTGAGCGGCACCTTCACCTTGCCTGCCGGGACGTCCAGCTACAACGTCTCGCTGCTCGACCTGCTCAAGGCCGATGGCATCATCGAGAACACCGAGGGGTTCACCCTGCGGCTCAACGCGCCGGCCGACAGCACCGGTTCCACCGTGCGTTTCGGCAGCGATGGCTGGAGTGCCAGCAGCGCCACCAGCATGAACGTCACCGGCACCCTGTTGGAAAGCGATACGCGTTACACCGCCACGCCAACCACTGCCAGTCAGAGCGAGGCGGATGCCGGCCAGACCACCACCTATTCGTTGACGGTCAACCGCACCGGCTACACTGGCTTCGGCTCGGTGAAGTGGCGTGTCGAGGGCGTGGGGGCAAACCCGGCCGATGCCGCGGATTTCTCCGGCGGTGTTCTGCCCAGCGGCACACTGACCTTCTCCGATGGCGTGATGACCGGCAACATCAACATCGTCGTGCGCGGCGATGGCCAGGTCGAGAACAACGAAGGCTTCCGCGTGGTGTTCTACGAGGAGACCCTCAACAGCGCCGGTATCGTCAACCGCCCGGTAACCGGGCAGAACAGCCCCGACCTGACCATCGTCAACGATGACACCGGCATCAGCATCGCCGATGCCTCGATCACCGAGACCGATGCCAACCAGACCCTGACCTTCACCGTCACCCGCTCTGGCGTCATCAGCGGCACTTCCAGCATGAACTGGTCGCTGCTGCACGACACTACCAACGCCGCGGACTTTACGGGCGCGACCAGTGGCACCCTGAACTTCGCGGCCAACCAGACCACTGCGCAGATCACCGTGACCGTGGTCGGCGATGTCACCCCGGAGCAGGTGGAGAAGTTCCGCATCGCCCTGAGCAACCTCAGCAGCGACATCAGCGATCAGATCCGCACCACGGCCGAAGGCACCATCCGCAACGACGATGCGAGCTTCTCCATCGCTCCGCTGCAGGGTGCCAGCAACGAAGGTCAGGCGCAGACCTTCGTCATCACCCGCAGCCACAGCACCGAGCAGAACCAGACCATCAACTGGCAGGTACTGTTCAACGGCACGGCCGACAGTGGCGACCTCAGCGGCCCACTGTCCGGTTCGGTGGTTTTCGCACCGGGCGAGCTGACCAAGACCATCAGCGTGCAGTCCAGCCAGGACGCCGTGGCCGAGGCCGACGAGACCTACAGCGTGCAGATCACCCTGGGCACGGGTACCACGGGCGACACCATCACCCAGGCCACCGCCGAGGGCACCATTCTCAATGATGATGCGGCCTTCAACATCGTGGCTGGGCAGACCGATCTGGCCGAAGGGCACAGTGGCACCACGGCATTCACCTTCACCGTGCAGCGCAGCGGCGACACCAGTGGCAGTGCCAGCGTCAACTGGCGCCTGGGTTCGGCGCAGGCTGGCGTGGCCGATTTCGCCACTGCCGACCTGCTCGGTGACAACGCTGGACTGCCGAGCGGCAGCCTGGTGTTCGCCGATGGCGAGTCGAGCAAGACCATCACCGTGCTGGTCAATGGCGACACCCTGGTAGAGGGCGACGAAGCCTTCCAGGTGGTGCTGGGTAACCCGGTCGGCGCGCAGATCCAGACGGGCAGCGCCAGCAGCACCATCGTCAATGACGATGCCAGCATCAGCATTGCTGCCACCGACGCCAGCAAGGCCGAGGGCAACAGCGGCACCACCGCGTTCACCTTCACCATTACTCGCAGCGGTTCTCTGGAGCAGCCGAAGACAGTCGACTGGGCCGTGATCGGCAGTGGCGCGCACCCGGCGGACGGCAGCGACTTCGCCGTGGGCGTGCTACCTTCCGGTTCGCTGGTGCTGCCGGCGGGGCAAGCCAGCGTCACCCTGACCATCAACGTGCGCGGCGATGTGCTGGCCGAGTACGACGAGGGTTTCAGCGTGGTGCTGAGCAACCCGTCCAGTGGTGTGGTGATTGGCCAGGCCAGCGCCGATGGTCTGATCATCGCCGATGACGTGGTGATCGACGTCGCCGCACCGGCCGCCCAGGCCGAAGGCAATGACGGACAGACCACCTGGTTCGACTTCGTGCTCACCCGCAGCGGCAAGCTGTCGGGCACCGAGACCATCAACTGGAGCGTGGCCGGCATTGGCGCCAATCCGGCCTCGGCGGATGACTTCCTGCAGACCAGCGGCAGCGTGACCTTCACCGCCGGCCAGGAGCAGCTGACCATCCGTGTGCCGGTGCGCGGCGACTACAGCGGCGAGGCCAACGAGGACTTCCGCCTGAGCCTGAACAGCACCGATGGCGTGGTGTTCACCCAGGCCACGGCCGATGCCACTATCGTTAACGACGACGTGTCGCTGACCCTGGTGGCCACCGATGCGCGTCACGTCGAGGGCCATGATGGCCTGCAGACCGTCTACACCTTCACTGTCAGCCGCAGTGGCAACCTCGACCTGGCCACCAGCGTGGACTGGAGCCTGCAGGGGCTGGCCGACGCTGCCGACTTCCTTGGTGGCGTGCTGCCCAGCGGCACGTTGAACTTCGCTTCGGGCGAGGCCGGCAGCCAGACCATCAGCATCACCGTCATCGGTGATCGCGCGGTCGAGCCGGACGAAACCTTCCAGGTGGTGCTCGGCAATGCATCGGCTGGCTCCGACATCAAGGTCGGCAGTGCCACCGGTACCATCGTCAGCGATGACGTGCACTGGAATATCGGCGTGGCCGCCACGCCGGTCGAGGGCGACAGTGGCGCCACGGGCTACCAGTTCCTGGTTACCCGTACTGGCAGCGGCCTGGCCACGACCCTGGCCTGGAGCGTGGCTGGCAGCGGTGCCAATCCGGCTTCAGCGGACGATTTCTTCGGCGGCCAGTTGCCGTTCGGCGACCTGACCTTCGCCGAAGGCCAGATGAGCCAGACCATTACCGTCTGGGTCGCCGGTGATAATCAGCTGGAGCCCGACGAAGGCTTCACCGTCAGCCTGCAGGCGCCGAGCGACAGCCTCAGCCATACCTTCGCCAACCAGCAGGTGAGCGCGCTGATTCGCAACGATGACGACGTATTCGCCATCGCCCCGCGCGCCGCCGATGGCGTCGAAGGCACCACGCTGACCTTTACCGTGACCCGTACCGGTAGTACCGAAGGTACGTCTACGGTCAACTGGCGCATCAACCATGGCGATACCGATGTCAGTGATTTCTTCGCCACCAGCGGCACGCTGACCTTCGCCGACGGGCAGAGCGAGATGGTGCTGACCATCCCGGTACGCAGCGACCGCGACGTCGAAATCGACGAGCACTTCAGTGTCGAGCTGTACCAGCCGGGCGCTGGCAGCACCATCGATGCAGGTGCCGGCAGTGCCGCTGGGGTGATCCGCAACGACGACATCGACCTGACCTTGGCCAGTGTCGTCGCGCAGGTTCACGAGGGCGATAACGGCACACCGGGGCGCCTGCATTTCACCGTGACCCGCAGCGGTGATACCAGTGGTCAGACTTCGGTCGATTGGCAGGTGCAAGCCGGCTCGGCCAACGCAGCCGACTTCCCGGGTGGCGTGCTGCCGTCCGGCTCCGTAGTGTTTGCCGCCGGTGAAACCCACAAGGACATCTACATCCATGTGCTCGGCGACGGTTTCGACGAAGGCGACGAGTCGTTCACCCTGCACCTGTCCAACCCGACCGGCAACACCGACATTGTCGGCAACGATCAGGTCGGTACACTCGTCAACGACGACGACAGCCTGGCCCTGAGCGTGGTGACCCGCGAGTTGGTCGAAGGCGACAGCGGCCTGACCCTGTTCACCTTCCGTATCGACCGTACCGGCAGTGCCGTGGGCACCGCCAGCGTCGACTGGCGTGCGGCCGGCATCGGCGCGCATCCGCTGAGCGACGCCGAGTTCGCCGCGCTGAGCGGCACCGTACACTTCGCTGACGGCGAGACCAGCAAGACCTTCACCGTCGCCGTGCGCGGTGACGAGCTGGGCGAGGAAGACGAGAGCTTCGCCGTGCAACTAGAGAACCCCAGTTACGGTTCCACCATCACCACCGGCCCGGTCAGCGCCGTGGTGCTCAACGACGACCCGGTGCTGTGGATCAGCGCTGATGCCGCCACGGTGGTGGAGGGCAGCGACGGTCTGCAGACTCCGGTGACCTTCACCGTTACCCGCGGTGGTGACCTGTCCGGCCCGGCCAGCGTGCTCTGGGAGGTGCTGCCGTCGGGCACCAACCCGGCCAATGCCGAAGATTTCGGCGGCGTCTACGTCAGTGGCGTGGTCGCCTTTGGTGTCGGTGAAACCAGCAAGACCATCACCGTGTGGGTCGATGCCGACACCCTCGGCGAGCAGGACGAGACCTTCTCCGTGGTGCTCAGTGACGCCGAAGGCGCCACCATCCTCACTGGCGAGGCCAGCGTCACCATCCTCAACGATGATCGTGGCCTGAGCATCGCCGCCCTGGGCAGTGACAGCCTGCGCGAGGGCGACACGGGCGAGGTGACCGAGTTCGTCTACCGCGTGGAGCGCGTCGGTGACAGCGCCGGCAGCGTCAGCGTCGACTGGTCGCTGCGCGGCAACGGCACCTATCCGGCCAACGCAGGTAGCTTCGTCGGTGGCGTACTGCCGTCTGGCTCGCTGGTCTTCGCCGATGGTGAAACCTACAAGGACATCGTCATCCGCGTGCAGGGCGATGACGTGCTCGGCCCGGATCAGGGCTTCGAGGTGGTGCTCAGCGACCCGCAGGGCATCGAGCTGATCAATGACCGTGCCAGCGGCACCATCCTCAACGATGACAACCAGTTCGCCATTCGTGTGGTCGACAGCGTGCTGGCCGAGGGCAACGGCGGCGCCACCACGGTGTTCCGCTTCACCGTCACCCGTAGCGGCGACACCTCGTCAGCGGCCAGTATCGACTGGTCGGTGGCCGGCAGTGGCGCGGCTCCGGCGGACGGCGCCGACTTCGTCGGTGGCGTACTACCCACCGGTACCCTGCATTTCGCCGCTGGCGAGACCAGCAAGGTGCTGGAGATTGCCGTCAACGGTGATGACCTCGGTGAGTCCGATGAACAATTCACCGTGCAGTTGTCCAGCAGCGGTGGCGGCAGTAGCGTCAACCCGCTGCAAGGAAGTGCGCGTGCCACCATCCAGAGCGACGACGTCGCCCTGACCGTGCTGGCGCTGGACAACAGTCGCCTGGAGGGGGCCCCGGGCACCACCACGCCGCTGACCTATCGCATCCTGCGCGCAGGGCCGGATGACGTTGCCCTGACCATTCACTACAGCATCGTCGGAGCGGTGGACGCCAATGACTTCACCATTCCGCTGACCGGCACCATCACCCTGGCCGCTGGCGTGTCGGAGCTGATCTTCAACTTGCCGATCCGTGGCGATTCGCTGCGCGAGGGCGACGAGTCGTTCAACCTGACCTTCACGCATCCAGCCATCGCCGGCGGCGCCACCACCCTTGGCGGTACCATCCGCGACGACGACCTGGGCCTGGCCATCAGTGGCCCGGACAGCCTGGTGGAGGGCGACAGCGGCCTGCAGACGGTGACCTACCAAGTGACACGCAACCCCACGGCCAGTGCCGAGACCTTCTACTGGAGCGTCACGCCGGGTGCGGGGCAGGGCGTGGATGGCGACGACTTCGGTGGCACCTTGCCCTCGGGCAGCGTCACCTTCGCCGCCGGCAGTACCACGGCCAGCTTCAGCTTCCAGGTCAGCGGTGATCGTGCCGTGGAGGTCGACGAGCTGATGTCCATCGTGCTGCGCGCCACGGCCAACAGCCCGTACGTGCTGATCAGCAAGGACGTGGTGCTGCGCAACGACGACCAGGCAGGAGCAGGCGATGACTTGCTCACCGGCACGTCGGGCGCCGACAACCTGTCTGGCCTGGGTGGCAACGACCGGCTGTTCGGCGGTGCCGGCAGCGATGTGCTCAATGGTGGAGATGGCGATGACCTGCTGGTCGGGGGCGCGGGGGCCGATGTGCTGATCGGCGGTGCGGGGGCGGATCGCTTCCACTACACCTCGCCGACCGATGGCATGGACGCGATCCTGGATTTCCAGGCCGGCGTCGACCATCTGACTTTCGACCCGACGGCCTTCGGTGGTCTGAATGGCCTGACCTCGGTCTCGCAAGCCTTCACCGGCGACATCATGCAGACCCTGGCGCAACTGGCCGGGCAGGGCAACGCCGACGTCTACCGAGTCAGCTTCGCACCGGGGCAGTTCCAGTTCGGCACTGGTAGCAACGGTCACCTGGACGAGCTGGAGGCGGCGATCTCGGGCAACGGGCAGCACAGTGGTGCGGCTTTCTTCCTGATCTCCAATGGCGACGTCACGCGTTTGTATTACGATGCCGACACGTCCAGCGGTACCGATGGCAGCGGCCTGGTGGCGCTCGCCGAGCTGGCCAACCAGCCCGACGCGCACAGCCTGCCGCAGGACATCATCCAGCCTTACACGGTGTAACCCGTTCCCCTGCGCGGCGACGCGCAGGGGGCCTTTCCGAGTGTCACGATGAACGAGTTTTTCCGCCGAATCGCCCTGCAACCCAGGCTGCGCCTGGAGCTGTGGTTGTCCTCGCTGTTGATCAATCTGCTCGGTCTGGCCAGCTCGTTGTACAGCATCCATGTTCTCAACCGCTACCTGGCACTGGGTGTCGACGCGACCCTGGTGACCCTGACTCTCGGCGCCGTCATGGCGGTGGGCTTCGAGGTGCTGCTGCGCAATGCGCGTCTGCGCGTGGCGCAATGGCTGTGCGCACGGGCCGATACGGAGTTGGGTGAGACGCTGTTCGAAGGCGCCGTGCGTGGCCAGTACGCCCTGGTCGAGCAGTTGCCGCATACGGCGCGGCGGGAAATCCTTTCCGGGCAGAGCACCGTGCAGCAATGCTTCGGTGCGCCCAACCTGGTAACCCTGCTGGACACGCCGTTCGCTTTCGTCTTCGTCGTGGTGCTGGGCATGCTCAGCCCGTTCCTGGCCTCTATGGCCCTGCTGGTGATGGCCGGTGTCACGCTGGTGTCGCTGTTGGCCCAGCGCCGCCTGCGTGAGCCGATGGAGGCGCAGAGCCGTATCGCCATGCAGATGGCCGGTTACCAGCACAACCTCACTGCTGGCGGGGAAATGGTGCGGGCGTTTTCCGCGGCCGATGCGTTGAAGGAAAAGTGGCGCGCCTGTGCCGACGAGCAGGCCGAGCAGCGCGCCCAGCTCAATCGCCTGCAGAACACCATGCAGAACGCCAGCTACGCTGGCACCCTGATCCTCAGCATGGTGATCATGGGCCTGGGGGCGCGCGAGGTGCTGGCCGGTAACCTCGACATTGGTTCGTTGATCGGCTGCAACATTCTCGCCAGCCGGGCCCTGGCGGCACTGACCCGCGCCCTCGGTCTGGGCGAGCAGATCGGTCGTGGTCAGCGTGCACTGGAGCTGGCGCGGCAGTTGTGCGCCATCCCGCGTGAGCGTGCCGAAGGTGTGCGCCTGGGCCAGACCCGCGGCAGCCTGCGCTTCGAGGACATGGCTTTCGGTTATCCGAAGCAGGCCGTACCGGTGTTGGAGCACTTCGATTATTCGTTGGAGGCCGGCAAGGTGCTGGTATTCACCGGCGCCAATGGCAGTGGCAAGACGACTCTGGCGCGCCTGCTGGTCGGGCTGCTGGAGCCCAGCCGTGGCCATCTGTTGGTGGATGGCATGGATCTGCGCCAGGCCGATCCGCAGTGGTGGCGTCGTCAGGTCGCCTACTTGCCACAGGAACCGCAGTTCTTCGATGGCACCCTGCGTGAGAACCTCTGCGTCCTGGCGCCGGAAACCGCTGATGCCAAGGTACTGGAACTGTGCCGGGAGCTGGCGGTAGGCGCCTTCGTCGAAGGTGGTGCGGAAGGATTGGGTCTTGTGGTGCGCAACGGTGGCGGCAGTATTCCCTTGGGTATCCGTCGGCGTCTGGCGCTGGTACGCGCGGTGCTCGGCGGTGGCCAGCTGGTGGTACTGGACGACCCGACCGAGGGCGTCGATGCCGAGGGCTGCAAGGCTATCGCAGCGTTGCTCAGCCGCCTGGTACGCGAAGGGCGCACGCTGGTGATGATGAGCAATGAATCGTTCATCCTCGGCGCCGCCGACACGGTGATCGACCTCAACCACAAGCCGGTACCGCGTGTGCTGCGAGATGGTAAACCGGCACGTGAAGGAGTCCAGCATGGCTGAGCAAGGCATGCCGATGAATGACGCCCCCAGCCGCCTTGGTCGCATCGCTGACCGGATACTGAGCGTCTTCGAGAACCATCCGTTGCTGAGTCGGGTGGCCGGTTTCTTCCTGCCCGGCAAGACCGACCCGGCATTGCCAGGCGACGAACTGCTGGGCAGCCGCCTGACCATCCGCCTGCTGGCGCTGATGCTGGGTGCGATGCTGCTGTGGTCGCTGTTCTTCCCGCTGGACATCGCCAGCCATTCCACCGGTGAGGTGACTTCGCTGGGGCAGACCAAGCTGGTGCAGCACCTGGAGGGCGGTATCGTGCGCCGTATCCTGGTGCGTGAAGGGCAGCGCGTGGCGGCTGGTGAGCCACTGGCGGAAATAGAACGTGTCGCCATGATGTCTGAAGGGCGCGAGACCGAGGCGCTGCTGGCTGCGCTGCGTATCCGCTCCCTGCGTCTGGAAGCGCAACTGGCCGGTGCCGACGACATGGCTGTGCCCGAAGAGCTGGCGCGGGATTTCCCCGAGCAGATCAAGGTCAACCGCGACTTGTTCATCGCGCAGAAGAGTCGCCTGGACAGCCGCTCCGAGGAGCAGCAGCAGAAAATCCAGCAACGCCGCGCTGAGGAAAAGGAACTCAAGGCGCGCATTGGCCACGTCAGTTCCAAGCTCAAGTTGCTGCGCGAGCAGATCGCCATCAGCCAGAAGCTGATGACCGAGGGCCTCGCCAACCGCTACGAGCACCTGGAGCTGCTCAAGGACGAACAACAATTGCGTGGCACCCTGCAGGAAACCGAGGCCTCCCTGGGCCGCGTATACGCAGGTCTGAAGCAGGAGCAGGCAGCCCTCACCAGTCTGGATTCGGGCGGCCACGAGGAACTGCAGAAGGAGCTGGCCGAAGTGCGCCGGCAGATCACCGAACTGCAGGAGCGGTTGACGAAGTTCTCCGACAGCCGCGAGCGCCAGGTAGTGCGTTCGCCCATCGAAGGCGTGGTCATGACCCTGCAGGTGGTCACCGAAGGCGGGGTGATCCAGCCCGGCGGTACCCTGATGACCCTGGTGCCGGCGGACGAACCGCTGATGATCGAGACGCGCCTGCCGGTCGGCGACATCGGTATGGTCACCCCCGGCCAGCAGGCCCGTATCCAGCTGGTATCGTCCATCGCCCGCGGCTTCCAGCCCATCGATGGCGAAGTGGTCGACATCAGCCCGGACTCGGTGCTCGACGAACAGCGCATCCCGTACTTCCGCGTACGTATCCGTCCGGCACAGGACGCCTTCGAGCATTCCGGCGCGCGTTATCCCTTGCTGCCCGGCGTTCCTGTGAGTGTCGCCATCCTCACTGGCGAGCGTTCGCTGTTCAACTACATCGCCGGCCCGCTTACCGACGGTATGAATCGTTCGTTCAGCGAGCCCTGATCGACGGCGGAGAACGGCGAGGAGCTTCTGGAGCAAACCATTGCCGTAAGTCCCGCAAGTGTCTTCAACACGCTGCGTAAGGCCAGTGAACGGTTGAAGGTCGTTTCTGGTCGGGCGGGATGCGGCCTGAGTCAATGGCCAGGTATTGCTCACTAATAGCGGGTTGGTCTGACGCGAGAGTGCTGCGGCGTTGTGATTGATGACGCACCTTGTCGCCAAATGCTGGCAAACTTGCGCTTCGATTTTCGACAGGAGTCAGTCGATGCCCGCCAGCCCGGAGCTGTCCCCCGGCCTTATCGTCATTCACGGCAACCACCTCGAAGAGCTGCGTGCGCTGGCGGTGCAGTGGATGCGGCGCTATCCGCTGCGGCCGCTGGAGAACGAGGTGTTGCTGGTGCAGAGCAATGGCATCGCCCAGTGGCTCAAGCTGGCGCTGGCCGAGCGTGATGGCTGTGGCATCGCTGCGGCGCTGGATGTCGATCTGCCGGCGCGCTTTCTCTGGCAGGCCTACCGCAATGTGTTGGGCAAGGACGCGATTCCGCAGCAGTCGCCGCTGGACAAGGCGCCGCTGACCTGGCGCCTGATGCGGCTGTTGCCGGGCCTGCTGTCCGAGGAGACGTTCGCACCGTTGCGCCGCTTCCTCGCCGATGACCAGGACTTGCGCAAGCGCCACCAACTGGCCGAGCGCCTGGCCGATCTGTTCGACCAATACCAGGTCTATCGTGCCGACTGGCTGGCGGACTGGGCCGCCGGGCATGATCGTTTGCGCACCTCACGCGGTGGCGAGCGGCTGCTAGAGGGCGACTCGCGCTGGCAACCCGCGTTGTGGCGTGCCTTGCTGGCAGATGTTGGTGAGCAGCACCTGGCAGAGAGCCGCGCCGGCGTGCATCCGCGTTTCGTCGCGCGCATGGGCGAGCTGGATGCGCCGCCATCCGGACTGCCTAGGCGCATCACCGTCTTTGGCATTTCCTCGTTGCCGGCCCAGGTGCTGGAGGCGTTGGCGGCCATGGCGCGCTTCAGCCAGGTCATGCTTTACGTGCACAACCCCTGTCAGCACCACTGGGGCGATATCGTCGAAGACAAGGATCTGTTGCGCCACGAATACCGCCGTCAGCAACGCAAGGGCAAACCAGGCGCCCAGATCGGCCTGTTCGAGCAGGAGGACATGCACCAGCACGGGCAGCCGTTGCTCGCCGCCTGGGGCAAGCAGGGGCGTGACTACATCAACCTGCTGGATCAGTACGACGAGCCGCAGCGCTACCGCGAGCAGTTCGAGCGCATCGACCTGTTCAGTCCGGCCGACGAGGACAGCCTGCTCGGCCAGTTGCAGAACGATATCCTCGACCTGCGTCCTCTGTCGGAAACGCGCAGCACCTGGCCTGCGGTCGACCCCGCACGTGATCATTCGCTGCGTTTTCATATCGGCCACAGCGCCCAGCGCGAGGTGGAGGTGCTGCACGACCAACTGCTGGCCAGCTTCAGCGAGGACGCCACGCTAAGGCCGCGCGACGTGATCGTCATGGTGCCGGACGTCAATGCCTATGCACCGCATATTCAGGCCGTATTCGGCCAGTTCGCCAGCGACGACCCGCGTTTCATTCCCTTCACCCTGGCTGACCAGGGGCTGCGCGGCAAGGAACCGATGGTCATCGCGCTGGAGCACCTGCTGCGCCTGCCGGAAAGCCGCTTCAGCGTCAGCGAGATACTCGACCTGCTGGATGTCGCCGCGTTGCGTCAGCGCTTCGCCATCGCCGAGGATCAGTTGCCCACCCTGCGCCGCTGGCTGGAGGGTGCCGGTGTGCGCTGGGGGCTGGACGCGACACAGCGGCAGTCGCTTGGCCTCGGCGAGAACCTGGAGCAGAACACCTGGCGCTTCGGTCTGCGACGCATGCTGCTGGGCTACGCAGTGGGTACGGCCGACGCCTTTGCCGGTATCGAGCCCTATGACGAAATCGGCGGGCTCGATGCTGTGCTGATCGGCCCGGTAACGCGCCTGCTGGAAGCCCTCGACCGGCATCTGCAGCAGATGCGCGAGCCGGCCACGCCGGTGCAGTGGGGCGAACGCCTGCGCAGCGTGCTCGACGACTTCTTCTTGCCGCAGAACGACCGCGAAGACGTGCTCACGACTCAGTTGCTCGATGCGCTGGAGGCCTGGCTGGAGCTGTGCGAGGCGGCGACACTGGACGAAGCGCTGACCCTGCCGGTGGTGCGCGAAGCATGGCTCGGCGGGCTCGATCAAGGGCGTTTGAGCCAGCGTTTTCTCGCCGGTGCGGTGAATTTCTGCACCCTGATGCCGATGCGCGCGATCCCGTTCCGCCAGGTCTGCCTGCTGGGCATGAACGATGGCGACTACCCACGCAGCCAGGCGCCGCTGGACTTCGACCTGATGGCCGGTGATTACCGTCCCGGTGACCGCTCGCGCCGTGAGGATGATCGCTATCTGCTGCTGGAAGCCTTGTTGGCGGCGCGTGATCGCCTCTATGTCAGCTGGGTAGGGCGCAGTATCCGCGACAACAGCGAGCGCCCGCCGTCCGTGCTGGTCGGCCAGCTGCGCGACCATCTGGCGAGTGCCTGGACGCTGGCCGGTGGCGGTGACCTGCTGGATGGACTGACCACCGAGCACCCCTTGCAACCTTTCAGCCGCCGCTACTTCGATGGCCAGGCGCAGCTGTTCAGTTATGCCCACGAGTGGGCCGCCCTGCATGGCCAGGTCTTGGCGGACGAAAGCGTTACCCCCCTGACGGCCTGGGAGGAGGGACAGCAGCTCACGCCCGAACTGTTGCAGTCGTTCCTGCGTGATCCGGTGAAGTGTTTCTTCACCCGTCGGCTCAAGGTGTATCTCGACGAAGAAGAGCAGGCGCAGCTCGACAGTGAGCCATTCGCCCTCGACGGTCTGCAGCGCTACCAGTTGCAGGAGATCTTGCTCAAGGCGGCGGTCGCAGGTGACGGGGACAGCGACGATGCGCTGAAGGCGGCAGCCGATCGCCTGCAACGCAGCGGTGTCCTGCCGCTGGCTGGTTTCGGCGAGCAGTATCGCAATGCCTTGCTGGAGCCCCTGCCTGCGCAGTTACGACGCTACCAGGCGCTCTGCCTGTGCTGGCCAACCCTGATGGAGTCCCCACAGCGCCTGCTCTTCAGCGCAGCCGGTGTTGAGCTCGATGGTTGGCTCGCCGGGCTGCGGCAGAACGTCGATGGTAGCCTGGCGCGCCTGGAGCTGCTGCCGGGCGCACTGCACAAGGACAAGAGCTGGAAGTGGCATCGCCTGCTGCGGCCCTATGCGTTGCATGTCATTGCGGCGGCCTGCGGTGTGCCGCTGACCACCTTGTTGGTCGGCGAGGATCGTAGTCTGGCGTTCGAGCCCGTACCGACCGAGCATGCCGTGCGCGTTCTGACGGTCTGGCTAGAAGCCTGGAATGCCGGTATGCAGGCGCCTCTGCCGGTCGCCCTGAAAACCTCGTTGGCCTGGTTGCAGGACAACAACGAGGACAAGGCTGGCAGCGTCTACGAGGGCGGCTACAACCTCAGGGGTGAAGTCCAGGGTAGCGCCAGTTTGGCGAGGCAGTTCCCGAACTATGCCGCGCTCACCGCCGATGGTCAGTTTCCGGCATGGAGTGAGCGGCTTTACCAGCCGCTGCTCGATAGCCGTCCCCAGGCACTCGAGGAGGACGCCGCATGAACCAACAGCGCCCTCTGGCCCTGACGTTTCCCCTGCACGGCAGCCGTTTGATCGAGGCCAGTGCCGGCACGGGCAAGACCTTCACCATTTCCGCGCTCTACCTGCGGCTGATCCTCGGTCATGGCGGCGAAGCCGCGTTCCGCGAGCCCCTGTTGCCGCCGCAGATTCTGGTGGTGACCTTCACCGATGCCGCCACGCGCGAGTTGCGCGACCGGATTCGCGCGCGCCTGGTCGAGGCCGCGACGGTGTTCCGGGGCGATGCCCAGGGTGATGACCTGCTGCGTGAGTTGCGCGGTGATTTCGCGCAAACGCAGTGGGACGAGTGCGCCCGCCGCCTGGAGCTGGCTGCGCAGTGGATGGACGAAGCCGCCGTGTCCACCATCCACGGCTGGTGTCAGCGCATGCTGCGTGAGCACGCCTTCGACAGCGGCAGTCTGTTCAGCCAGACCCTGGAAACCGACCACAGCGAGTTGTTGGCCGAGGTGGTGCGCGATTACTGGCGGCAGCACGGCTATCCGCTGCAAGGCGCCGCGCTGCAATGGGTGGCAAGCGCCTGGGGCACGCCCGCAGGGCTGGGGGCTAAGCTACGGCCGCTGCTGAGCGAGGAAGGTGAGGCATCTGCGCAGGCTCTGGGTGAGCTGCTTGATCTTGTGCTGGCCGAACGGGATCGACAGTTGAGCATGTTGAAGCGGCCTTGGCCGATCTGGGCTGAGGAGTTGGAGCTATTGCTTGATGGCGCGCGTGACGCCAAGGCTTTCAATGGCAGCAAGCTCAAGCAGCCTGACTACAAGCGTTGGTTCGGCAAGCTCAAAGAGTGGGCGCTGGGTGATGCGGCGAGCCTGGATCTCGGCAAGGGCTTCGAGCGCCTGAGCCCCGATGGCCTGGCCGAAGTCTGGAAGGGCGAGCCGCCAGATCATCCGGCATTGGCTGCCATGGCTTTACTCAAGTCTCAGCTCGATGCGCTGCCTGATCCTGCTGACGGGGCTTTGCGCCACGCGGCGGCCTGGGTTCGCCAGCGCTTCGACTGGGAGAAACGCCAGCGGGCGGAAATGGGCTTCGACGACATGCTGGTGCGCCTGGACGCTGCCCTGCAAGGCAGTAATGGCCCGCGCCTGGCCGAGGTGATCCGCCGGCAGTTTCCGGTGGCGATGATCGATGAATTCCAAGACACCGACCCGCTGCAGTACCGCATCTTCGATACGCTCTACGAGGTCGAAGCCAATCGCGATGACTGCGGTCTGTTCATGATCGGCGACCCCAAACAGGCCATCTATTCTTTCCGTGGCGCCGACATTCATACCTACCTGCGCGCGCGCCGAGCCACATTCGGTCGGCACTACAACCTGGAAAAGAACTTCCGCTCCAGCCAGACCATGGTCGATGCCGTCAATGGCGTTTTCCTCCGGGCTGAACAGCGTGAGGGCGGCGAGGGGGCGTTCCTGCTGCGCGATGATCTGCCGTTTATCGAGGTGGGCGCGCAGGGTCGAGGTGAAGTCTGGAGTGTCGACGGCCAGGCGCAGCCAGCGCTGACCGTGTGGCAATTGGCGAGCGACGAGCCGGTTGCCAAGGGTGCCTATCTGGCTGCCATGGCAGCCGGTGCGGCGAGCGAGATCGTGCGCCTGCTGGATCTGGGGCAGCGCGGGCAGGCTGGTTTTAGCAAAGAGAATGCTCTGACGCCCCTGCGGCCCAGCGATGTCGCCGTGCTGGTACGTGATTTCAATGAAGCACAGGCCATTCGCGGCGAGCTGGCTGCGCGCGGCGTGCGCAGTGTCTACCTCTCCGACAAGGATTCGGTGTTCGCTGCCCAGGAGGCACGTGACCTGCTGCTGTGGCTGCGCGCCTGTGCCGAGCCGGATCAGGATCGCCCGCTGCGCGCAGCGCTGGCCAGCGCGACGCTGGGGCTGGCATTGAGCGAGCTGGAGCAGCTCAACCTCGACGAGCGTACCTGGGAGCGTCGGGTCATGCAGTTCCGTGATTACCGTCAGCGCTGGCAGCGCCAGGGTGTGCTGCCGATGCTACGCCAGTTGCTGCAGGACTTCGAGCTGCCGCAGCGGCTGATGGGCCGTGACGATGGCGAGCGGGTATTGACCAACCTGTTGCACCTGGCCGAACTGCTGCAGCAGGCCGCCGCCGAACTGGACGGCGAACTGGCGCTGATTCGTCATCTGGGCGAGCTGCTGGCCGGCGAAGGCCAGGCGGCCGACGAGCAGGTGTTGCGCCTGGAGAGCGACGAGGCATTGGTACGCGTGGTGACCATCCACAAATCCAAGGGCCTGGAGTACCCCCTGGTGTTCCTGCCGTTCATCTGTGCATTCCGCCCGGTGGATGACAAGAAGCCGCTGCAGATCCACGACGGTGAGCGTCGCCAGCTGGTGCTCAAGCCCGATGAAGGCAGCCTGGAGCGTGCTGAACGTGAGCGCCTGGGTGAGGATTTGCGCCTGCTTTATGTGGCGCTGACCCGTGCCCGTCATGCCTGCTGGTTGGGCGTGGCGGATCTGAAGATCGGTAACGGCAAGAAGTCGCGCCTGCATGAATCGGCATTGGGGTATCTGCTCGGGGGCGGCGTATCGCTGGCCACCAGTGGAGAGTTCACCAACTGGCTCGCGCCTTTTGCCGCTGGGCAGGAAAGCACCGTTGAGCCGGTGCCTGCCGCCAGCGAGCAGCGCTATCGCGTGATCGAAGATGAGCGGTTCGAGCCGTCCTGGCGCACGCCGGTACGCCGCGCCGCCGAACACTGGTGGATCGCTTCCTACAGTGCGCTGCGTCTGGACGAGAACGCGCTCAGCCAGGTCAGCCGTCACGAGGATGCTGCGCCCGACAGCCCGGCGATGCAGAACGCCATCGACGATGAGGATCCGTTGCTGGCCCTAACGCCGCTGCCAGCATCTGCTCAGGGGCTGCATCGCTTCCCGCGCGGGCCGAACCCCGGCACTTTCCTCCATGGCTTGCTGGAAATGGCGGCGCAGGAAGGCTTCGCCAGCCTGGCGCAGGATCCGCCGAGGCTGCGCGAGGCACTGGCCAGGCGCTGCCAGCGTCGCGGCCTGGAAAGCTGGATCGACCCGTTGCAGGACTGGCTGCTGGCACTACTGACCCAGCCGCTCCTTCTGGATGGCGCGGATAGCGTGGTGCTGGCGCAACTGACGCAGTATCAGCCCGAGCTGGAGTTCTGGTTCGAAGCGCGTGGGGTGGACGTCAGGCTGCTGGATCAGTGGGTACAGCAGTGCGAACTGCCGGGTATCGCCAGGCAGCCGCTGCGTGCCGACACCCTCAACGGTATGTTCAAGGGATTCATCGATCTGGTATTCGAACATCAGGGGCGTTACTACGTGGCGGATTACAAATCCAACTGGCTCGGCAGCGATGACAGCGCCTACACCCGCGAGGCGATGGAAACGGCCATCGCCAGCCACCGGTATGACCTGCAGTACGTGCTCTACGTGCTGGCGCTGCACCGGCAACTGCGTTTGCGCCTGCCGGATTACGACTACGACCAGCATGTCGGTGGCGCGCTCTACCTGTTCCTGCGCGCACCGCAGCAGGGTGCCTACCTGGCGCGGCCGCCACGTGAACTGATCGAGCGTCTGGATGCGCTGTTCATGGGCGACGTAGAGGAGGGCGCAGCATGACTACGACGCTTGCGCCGGCGCTGCGTGATCGCGCCGAACTCTTTGTCCTGCTTTCTAACTGGAGCGAGCGTGGCTGGCTGCGCGAGCTGGATCGGGCGCTGGCACAGCTGTTCGCCGAGCTGGATCCGCATGCTTCGCCGCTGCTCCTGCTCGGCGCCGCGCTGGCCAGTCACCAACTGGGCCAGGGGCATGTCTGCCTGGATTTGGCCGCTACCTTGGCCAGCCCGGACTTCACCCTGTCTTTGCCGCCGGAAGGCGAGGATGCGCAAGAAGCGATGATCCTGCCGTCGCAGGTACTGGCCGGGCTCAGCTTGGAGTCCTGGCTGGCGGCCTGTGCGGGCAGTTCGCTGCTGGAGTCAGAGGGGGCGCCGTTGGTGCTCAGCGGCGCCTGTCTATATATGAAGCGTTACTGGAACTACGAGCGTCAGGTGGCAGGCGATATCGCGCAGCGTCTGCAGGCGAGCGCTGCAGCACCGGCCGATCTGGCTACGCGGCTGGCCTCACTCTTTCCCGAACCGCTGATGGTGGACGGCCAGCGCCTGACCGACTGGCAGAAGCTGGCCTGCGCCATGGCCGCTCAGGGGCGCTTCACACTGATCACCGGGGGGCCAGGCACCGGCAAGACAACTACGGTGGTACGCCTGCTCGCGCTGTTGCAGGAAGCCGCCATGGCCAACGGTGAACCGCTGCGCCTGAGCCTGGCGGCGCCTACCGGCAAGGCGGCCGCGCGGCTGACCGAGTCCATCGGCGCGCAAGTGCAGTCGCTGGCGTTGGACGAGCGGGTGCGTGAGCAGATTCCGACGCTGGTAACGACGCTGCACCGCTTGTTGGGGAGTCGTCCCGGCAGCCGTCACTTTCGTCACGATGCCGCCAACCCCTTGCCGTTGGACGTGCTGGTAGTCGACGAAGCATCGATGATCGATCTGGAGATGATGGCCAGCCTGCTGGACGCACTACCGGCGCATGCCCGCCTGATTCTGCTGGGCGACAAGGATCAGCTCGCGTCGGTTGAGGCCGGTGCGGTATTGGGCGATCTGTGCCAAGAGGCGGAAAGCGGTGGCTACAGCGAGGCGACGTGCACCTGGCTGGAAAGCCAGACGGGAGAGCGACTGGAGGATCCCGTGCTGCTCATGGGTGACAAGGCGCTGGCACAGCATATCGTCATGCTGCGTCACTCCCGCCGCTTCGGCAGTGGCTCGGGTATTGGGCGTCTAGCGCGGGCAGTTAACCAGGGTGATGCGCAGGCAGCCCGTGAGACCCTCGCTGTTGGTGCGGGCGACTTGCATGTACTGCGTCTGTCGGGTGAGCTGGATCGTGCACTGGAGCGACTACTAATAGACGGGCAGGGCAGTGGCGAGTCACGCCCGCAGGGATATGCTCATTACCTGCAAGTGATGCAGGCGCAGCGTCCAGCGCTTGATGCGAGTGTGCAAGCCTGGGACGAATGGGCTGGCAGGGTTCTGGCGGCATTCGATCAGTTCCAGTTGCTCTGCGCCGTTCGCAAGGGCGTCTGGGGTGTGGAGGCGCTCAATGAACGTATTGCTCAGGCGCTGGTGCGGCGCGGTCTGC